>JBLYYN010000354.1:0-5322 GCA_048550535.1 Gammaproteobacteria bacterium | reverse complement strand
GGCTGAGTATCTGGTACAGAAACTCACTGAAACCGTATACGGCATTGGTGGGCTTACCATCCAGGTCGGTGATTGAATCATCGTACACATGCCAGGCTCGGAATATATAAATGCTGGCATCGATGAGAAAAGCTCGGGGTTTAGGCATGGGGCTATTTTACACTAAAGCGATGACTTGTTCAGGGCTTGCCTGGATAACCCTGCCGAGTGTTCGACAGGGTTATTCGGTATTTCAACTCAGAGTTTGGCCAGAGTTTCCAGGTCTTTCTGCACCATAATCGCGGAGTTGGTGAAGTTTTCCAGCTCTGGTTTGGTGAGTTCCAGCTCTATGACTTCTTCCATGCCATTCTTACCTAATACGCAGGGTACACCAATGGCGATGTCATTGTATCCGTATTCATTTTCCAGTATAGCCACTGAAGGCAGAATGCGTTTACGATCATGGACTATGGCATCCACCATAACCGCGACGGCAGCGGCCGGTGCAGCATAGGCACTACTGTTCTGGCGCAGGGCGAGGATTTCGGCACCACCATTGCGGGTGCGTGTGACGATATTGTCCAGACAGGACTGATCCAGGAAGTTACTGACTGGAATCCCCGATATGGTGGTAAAGCGCATCATCGGTACCATAGAGTCTCCGTGACCACCCATCACCATGGCATCTATGTCCAGTGCCGAGAAGCCGGTTTCCAGTGCAATGAAGCTGGCCATACGAGTGGAATCCAGTACCCCGGCCTGGCCTAATACTCGACGCCGGTCCCAGCCGGTACGTTTCCAGGCGCGGTAAGTCAGTATGTCCACCGGGTTGCTCACCACCAGCATCATGGCATTAGGTGCCAGTTTGAGTGCATTATCGACAATTTCGTCTATTACCTGGACGTTGGTTTCCATGACATCGGAACGTGACATACCCGGCTTGCGAGGAATGCCAGCAGTGACAATAATTAAATCTGAATCGGCCATTAGTTCTGGGCTGCTGCCACCCTTGAGGCGGGTATCGAAGGAAAAAATGGGTGCATTCTGCTGGATATCCAGGGCCACACCTTCGGCGGCTCCTTCGCGCATATCGATCAGGGCAATTTCACGACATAGATCACGACTGGCAATAAACTGGGCGGTGGATTCTCCTACTCGACCAGCACCTACAACGGTAATTTTTTTCATGGCTCCCCCTTCTAGCTATGGTTACTGATTACAACGGAGTGTAACAGCTCCGTTATCCGGGTCTGTGCTTTAATCTATGTTATGTTTAGCTACACCACTGGCCTCAGCGGCTTTGGCTACCGCCTGGGGTACGCGCTGGATCAGTCGCGGATCCAGCGGTTTGGGTATGATGTAGTCCCTGCCGAATGTCAGCTGCTCCAGCTCATAGGCATCCAGCACCGACTGGGGGACCGGCTCATGGGTCAGGGCGCATATTTCTTTCACCGCTGCAATGTGCATTTCCTGGGTAATGCGCGTGGCACCGGAATCCAGGGCGCCACGGAAAATATAAGGGAACCCCAGGACATTGTTGACCTGGTTGGGATAATCGCTACGACCGGTGGCCATTAGAACATCGGCGCGGGTCTGGTGGGCCAGTTCCGGGTTGATTTCCGGGTTCGGATTAGACAGTGCGAAGACGATTGGGTTTTCAGCCATGGCCATGAGCATATCCGGCGACATCAGGTCTGGGCCGGAGACGCCTATGAACACATCGGCACCTTTGAGGGCCTCGAGCGGTGTGCGTAATTCAGTGTCCAGTGCGAATTCTGCTTTATATTTGTTCAGGTCATCCCTGCGCTGGTGAATGACGCCATTACGATCCAGCAGGATCATATTTTGTTTTTTCACACCCAGGGCATTTAACAGTCTCATGGATGCGATGCCTGCAGCACCCGCACCCATGCAGACAATACGAGTGCTTTCTATGTTTTTACCCTGCAGTTCCAGAGCATTGAGCAGGCCGGCAGCGATAATGATAGCGGTACCGTGCTGATCATCATGGAAAACCGGGATATCCAGCATTTCATCCAGCCGACGTTCGATTTCGAAACAACGGGGGGCGGTGATGTCTTCCAGGTTTATACCACCAAAGGTGGGGGAAATGCGGGCCACGGTATTGATAAAGTCTTCCGGGTCTTCGGCATCCACCTCAATATCGAATACATCAATATCAGCAAATTTTTTAAACAGTACGGCTTTACCTTCCATCACCGGTTTACCGGCCAATGCGCCGACATTTCCCAGCCCAAGTACGGCAGTGCCGTCTGTGATTACTGCTATCAGGTTCCCTTTGGCGGTGTATTTATAGGCCGCTTCCTTATCCCTGGCGATTTCTCGAACAGGTTCTGCGACACCTGGGGTATAGGCCAGGGATAAATCTTTTTGTGTGTTGCAGGGTTTGGTAATTTCAATTGCGATTTTGCCAGGTTTAGGCTCAAGGTGGTAGGTAAGTGCGTCCTGTTTGAGTTTACTGGTCATGGTGTACAGCAGTTCAGATGGGTTAGGAGTAAGTTATCTTAGCACTTTGTAAACTAGTTAGAATTATTTTTAAAGCAATGCACTCAATTAATATCAATGTTAACAGCATCCGGGTGACGCAGTCTCATATAGAACTGGTGTTTTTGGGGGTGTAGCCAGCCACGAACAGTAATAGTTTTTGATTGCAGTGAGGCTATATAACCGCCAGGGAAATACATGAGATCCGATTTTCGGATGCTGAGCCTGACTTTGTTTTGCAGCTGTATATTGGTGCCTTTATGGCCGCTGGAGATTCTACTGACGCGGCCTTGAATAATACGGAATCCCTGTTCACGCCTGTTGAGAGAGTCTACCGGTTTGATCTGGTATTCAGGCCGCTGCCAGATACCTAATCTGGCAGTACGTGCGCCCAATTCAGCCT
Source organism: Gammaproteobacteria bacterium (assembly GCA_048550535.1). Classification (GTDB taxonomy): domain Bacteria; phylum Pseudomonadota; class Gammaproteobacteria; order SZUA-229; family SZUA-229; genus CBDULX01. The sequence continues at coordinate 2,435 of JBLYYN010000354.1, read as the reverse complement.
TGCGATAGCAATCGGACAGTTGAGCATTGGGTGGTGTGGTGTAAGCGGTGGCCAGACCATTTTCCAGCAGGGCTTGCTGAATATTGGTGCCATTGGGCAGGTAAATATGTGCCAGGCTACGCTGGTATTTATCTTTAGGCTCCAGGCCGAATTGCAGCATGACCCGGTAGTCAGATTGCCGTAGCAGGGCCATTAATTTTAACCGGGCCTGCTGGGCCAGGGCCTGTTCCGGCTGCTGATCGCGTTCCAGTTCTGGTGTGTTTATGCCGATCAGGCGTAGCTTGCGTCCATCTTTTAGTCGAACGGTATCACCATCATGTACATATTGTACCGTCGCTGATTCAGATATCTGACGGGGTGCGCAGTCACCAGCCTCGGCAGGTAGCCAGGCATAAAAAAGGGCGCCAGTGAACAGCGCCCTCGAAATGACCTGTAAACGCAGTGTTAGCTTACTTCTTTCCACCGAAACGCTTGTGGAATTTCTCAACCTGGCCCGCACTATCCATAATCTTCTGCTTACCAGTGAAGAATGGGTGGCACTTTGAGCATACCTCAACCGTGAGGCTGTCCTTGGCGTAGGTGGAGCGAGTAGCAAAGCTATTGCCACAGCTGCAATTTACTGTAATCTCGTTGTATTCGGGGTGAATATCTGGCCTCATCTCGAGTCCTCTAAAAAGTTGCTGCCCGTAAAGAGCCGGATATACTACCCCTTTAACCTCTGCCCGGCAAGTGGGGAGATGTAAAAAAGCCAGGTTTTCAACCTATAATTTATTAACACTGAGATGGATGAGGTAGGAGCTGGATGAAGAAGCTGTTTATTAAACTGATGATCGTGGTCGTGGTTATGTTGACCGTGCCTTATTATTTCCTGGGCGGTAGCCTAAAGATGCCAGGCTTTTTGCAAGGTGTGTTCTCTGGTTCTGGTTCTGGTTCTAATAATGAGCCAATGACGGCAACTTCCGTGAGGACTGACCGTGATGTTACGGTATATAAATGGGTGGATAAGAATGGCAGTATCCATTTCAGTGAAAAACCACCCGTGGGTGAAGTGGCTGAGGTCCTGGAGCTGAAAACCGATACCAATGTGATGCAGGCGGTGAAGGTTCCTGAGCCGGAACAGGAAGAGGAGCAGGATGTTTTTGGTGGCAAGATTATTTCATTGGGTAAGTCACCCAATGCAATATCCGATGCTAAGGATGAGGAGATGGGTGAAACGTCAGAGGGAGGCCTTGAGAATCCCTATTCTCCAGATGGTGTGCAGAAGTTGATCGAAAATGCAAAAAATGTCAGCAAAATGATGGACCAGCGGCAGAAGCAACAACAGGCCGTTTTCGGTGGTGCCAGTGGCGAATAATCAGTTTTACCTGGCAGGAGCAAATAGATTGACCAGATCATTGAGGAAGCGGTAACCCAGATCACTAGGTCGAAACCCATCAACGGTTCGTTGCATCAAGCCTCGCTCAATGGCTTGTTGGCAGATGGGCTGGACCCGTGAGAATGACAACCCCGTGTGTTGCTGAAAAGTATCCTGGCTAAATCCCTGCTTCAGTCTCAGGGCATTGAGCATGAATTCAAACACAATATCCTGGCTGTCCAGCGTTTGTTGACCTGAAATTCGAGATAAACCGCTGGCCGCCATATAGTCCTGTGGCTGGCGCAGGTTCCAGTAACGTTGAATCTGCTGAGTGTCGCTACGACTGATTTTGCCATGGGCGCCGGCGCCAATGGCCAGATAATCTCCAAATTCCCAGTAATTTATATTGTGACGGCAGTGTTTTCCCTGTTGAGCATAGGCGGAAACTTCATACTGGCTAAACCCATGATCTTGTAATAATTGTTGCCCGAGATCCTGTAATTTAGCAACACTATCATCATCGGGCAGTTTGGGAGGCTTGCTGTAAAACAGTGTATTGGGTTCAAGTGTGAGCTGGTACCAGGACAGGTGATGACTACCAAACGACAGGGCTTGCTCAAGATCATCTATACCCTGGTCGATGCTTTGCTCGGGCAGGCCGAACATCAGGTCAATATTGAAATTATCGAAACCGGCGTTTAGCGCTGAGTCAATCGCTTTACAGGCCTGCTGGCTGTCGTGTATGCGGCCCAGCAGGGTTAAATGTTGTTCATTAAAACTCTGTACGCCGATGGATAAGCGATTAATGCCGGCCTCACGGAAATCAGCAAAACGGCCCTGTTCCAGCGTGCCCGGATTAGCTTCGAGGGTGACTTCCATATCGGAGATACAGCTCATTCTGGCATGAATACTGGATAACAGGCGATCGATACTGCTGGCCGAAAACAGGCTTGGGGTTCCTCCACCAATAAAAATTGAGCTCAATCGGCGACCCCATATCTCGGGCAGGTGATGCTCCAGGTCATTAATAAGGCAATCGACATAGGCCTGTTCGGGTAAACTGTCTGGGCTTTTATGTGAG
>JBLYYN010000353.1:0-4801 GCA_048550535.1 Gammaproteobacteria bacterium | reverse complement strand
GTGAACAAAACTCACGGGGTCGGCAGTTCGATGAAGCACCACCCGTACACCGCAATCAATACCAGAGGGACCGGGATCGAATTATTCATTCGGCTGCATTTCGTCGACTGGAATACAAAACCCAGGTGTTTGTAAACCACGAAGGCGACCTGTTCCGCACCCGTCTCACCCACTCCCTGGAAGTGTCCCAGATCGCCCGCTCCATTGCCCGAGAACTGCAGCTGCATGAAGACCTGACTGAAACCATTGCCCTGTCTCACGATCTGGGTCACGCACCTTTTGGCCACGCCGGCCAGGATGCGCTTAACCAGTGCATGAAAAACTACAATGGTTTTGAGCATAATCTGCAATCACTGCGAGTGGTGGATGAGCTGGAAGAAAAATATGCCGAATTCCAGGGTTTGAACCTGACCTTCGAATCCCGCGAAGGCATACTCAAGCACTGCTCAGCCAAAGATGCCCGTAACCTGGGCGAACTCGGGCAACGTTTCCTGGAACGCAATCAACCGGCGCTGGAAGCCCAGGTATGCGACCTGGCCGATGAAATCGCCTATAACAATCATGACATTGACGATGGCCTGCGTTATGGTCTGATCACACTGCCACAGATGATGGAGATTCAACTGTTTCGTGAGCAATACGACAAGGTTGAAGCACTCTACCCGGGTTTAACTGAACGTCGGCAGATTCATGAAATTATTCGCCGCATGATCAATGTCATGGCGGTGGACCTGATTGAAACCAGTCGCCGCAACATCCAGCAACTCGATCCTCAGCAGCCGGATGATGCTCGCCAGCACCCGCATTACCTGATTTCATTCAGCGATGAGCTGTTAGAGAAAAACCTGGAACTGAAGCGTTTTTTACGGCAACACCTGTATCGCCATTACCGGGTGCATAGAATGACCCGCAAGGCCGAAAAAGTCATTACTTCATTGTTTGATGCCTTCATTGAAGACCCCCAGCTGCTACCACCAGAAGCTAAAAAACACTGTGACAAACTGAAACAGCAGGATAAGCAACAGGGCATGGCCAGAGGCATTGCAGACTACATTGCCGGCATGACTGACCGCTATGCCATTGTTGAATTTGAGAGGATTTTCAACCCAAGGCAGCTATCTTTTGCTAATCTATTACCTTAAATAGTAACAAAAATAAGCATGCGTTCTTGTTAAACAATTACCTTCAGCCGAACCCGTGACAGAGACTAAATGGCAAAACCGGATCAACCAAGCACATCTTCCAAAGACCTGGCCTTAAGCAGCCGGACCATGAAAGCACTGGGCCTGGAACAACAGCCTTTCAGCACCGCCATCCTGTCTGATAAAACCATCTATACCGACAGCATCCTCAACAAACAGTATGAAACCCTCAAGCACCATTTGCAATTCAGTGATCTGATTTTGATTGTTGAGGGAATATTCGGTAGCGGCAAAACCACCCTGTTCCGCCGCCTGTTTCAGCTGGATGTTGCCAGCCTGTACCTGATGCCTATCCATGCAGAAGCCACGGATACACTGATACAGATCCAGCAAAAAATGACCATCCATATGCAGCAGCAGGGCAATGCCAATTATCTGGATGACAACCTGAAAAACCTGCAGGTTTTCGACCAGACTCCGGTACTGATCATCGATGATGCCCATGTACTCAGCGACACCACTTTACAGGAATTACTGCGCTACAAACAGCAGCTGGCGGCTGAAAATGACACTCACCTGAAACTGCTGTTGCTGGCCAGTAAAGGCATGGCCAAAACCCTGGAACATATCAGTGACCTGGAACATAGCCAATTTTATGTTCAGGAAATGCCCAAGTTCAACACTAAACAAATTCTGGCATTTATCGCCCACCGCCTGAAACTGAGCGGGGCTGAATCGTTACCGCAACTGGATGAATCCAGCGTTAAGAAACTGGCCAGAAAAACCGATGGCATTCCGGCGCAGGTTTTGTCTGCTGCCGCTCATTTGATCAATAACCTGAGCGGAAAAAATTCAGCATTCAGCTTATTCCCCTCGCGCCCCGCTCTGCTTGGCTTAGCTCTGGCGACTCTGCTGGCTGCTGCTGGCTGGATACTTTATCCCGTATTCAGCCCTAAAATGGCAGATTTATCGTCCCTGTTTGCACTCGACATGCAGTCACTTATTGAGCCTGATGAAGCCGTATTGGTTGACTCAGATTCGGACCATATTTCACCTGCAGATGACGAGGACAATCACAATACGCTGAGCCTCAGTGATATTGAAGCCGATTTCGGCGATTTCGCTGAACAGTCGGAAGCCTTAGAAGCCATACAGCCCTTGCCAGTTCCCCAAGCTGAGCCACGGGTTCAGCCGAAGCAAGAAGCCAAGCAGGAAGCACCGAAACCCGTTGCTGTTAAACCACCAAAAGCTCCGACACCCTTGCCATCCACCAAACCAGCTCCTACCGTTCAGCCAAAGCCGGTTTACAAACCATTAACTACGAAACAAACAGAAAATCCTGCCTTACAAACCCTGGCCAGAATGGGCATCAAGAACCAGCACTGGTTACTACAACAAAATAAAAACCACTGGACCCTGCAGGTACTGGGGGCCAGAGAACCACAAACCCTGGTCAATTTTGTCCGCACCCATAATTTAGGACAGGACACCGCATGGTTCAGAACTTCGCTCAAAGGTGGCGACTGGTATGTACTGGTACACCGTTTCTACAGCGACCGTGATATTGCCCGTAATTCCATCAGCCGATTACCGGCTTCACTGCGCCAGGCACGCCCCTGGGTACGCAGTATTGATTCCATCCATAAAGCGGTAAACTAAGGAACCTCTGATCAAGTCATGATTGTTTTATACTGGCTAAAAGCGTGCAGATTTTCCCCGATTTCGCTGCAATAGAAAAACTACCGCCTCACCTGGTGAACAATCAAACACTCATCGCAGTCTACTAAAACCAGACTTAATCAGGGGCTCCCTAAGCTCTGAACTGAACCCCTGTTATCACGCCTCCCCAGTGTGGGTAATTGAACATCTGGCCATAGAAGGGTAAAATTTGATCCCTTTTGCCGGGTGCAAGTAACACCCGCATGACCATTGATATTGCTACGGTGTGACTTTATGAGCAACAGAATCCCAAGCTCTGGACTGTATAAATCGAAATTTGAAAAAGATTCCTGCGGTTTTGGCCTCATCGCCCAGATGGACGACAAAGCCAGCCACTGGTTGCTGGAAACCGCCGTTCACGCACTGGCGCGCCTGACCCATCGTGGTGCCATTGCGGCCGATGGCAAGTCCGGAGATGGCTGTGGTTTGTTAATCAAGAAACCCGACAGCTTCCTGCGCACCCTGGCTGCTGAAGCCCAGATTGATCTGGCGGATATTTATGCCTCCGGCCTGATTTTCCTCAATCAGGATGCCGGTCTTGCCGAAGCCGGGAAAAAAGAACTGGAAAACCAGCTCGGCCTGCTGGGCCTGGAAATAGCCGGATGGCGTGAAGTGCCTATCAATCCGCAAGCCTGCGGCGAAGAGTCGCTGCGTACCCTGCCCAATATCCAGCAAATTTTTATTAATGCGGCCGACGGCATGGACCAGGACACCCTGGAACGTAAACTGTATGTGGCCCGTCGTCGCACAGAGATTTCCCTGGAATCCAGCGATGACATGTTTTATGTGCCCAGCCTGTCTTCACGCCTGATGTCCTACAAGGGCCTGGTGATGCCGGAAAACCTGCCGGTGTTCTACCAGGACCTGAATGACCCACGCCTGGAAACCTCCATCTGCGTATTCCATCAACGCTTCTCCACTAACACCTGGCCCCAGTGGCGTCTGGCTCAGCCCTTTCGCTACCTGGCCCATAATGGCGAAATCAACACCATCCAGGGCAACCGAAACTGGGCCAAAGCTCGTGCCTTTAAATTCCACAGCGATCTGTTGCCCGAGCTGGACAGCATCCGCCCTCTAGTCAATATGTCCGGCTCCGACTCCAGCTCCATGGACAACATGCTGGAAGCGATGATGGCCGGTGGTGTCAGTGTCTTCCGCGCCATGCGCCTGCTGGTACCCCCGGCCTGGCAGAATATCGAGAACATGGATGGTGATCTACGTGCCTTCTACGAATATAACTCCATGCATATGGAGCCCTGGGACGGCCCGGCCGGCATAGTGCTCACCGACGGTCGTCATGCCTGCTGCACCATGGACCGTAACGGTCTGCGACCAGCCCGCTATGTCATTACCAAAGACCGCCATATTACCCTGGCCTCGGAAATCGGTGTTTACGACTACCTGCCCGAAGATGTAGTGGCAAAAGGCCGGCTGAAACCCGGAGAAATGATTGCCATAGACACCGAATTGGGCAATATTCTATATCCTGAGGATATAGATATTTTACTCAAAAAGGCCCAGCCTTATGCTAAATGGTTGAAAGGCAACTGTAATCATCTGGTGTCCGATCTCGATGAAGAGCCTTTGACCGTCTCGCCTATGAGCAAGGACAGACTCAAAATCTATGAAAAACAGTTCCTGGTCAGTTTCGAAGAACGCGATCAGGTGATTCGAGTACTGGCTGAATCCGGTCAGGAAGCGGTGGGTTCTATGGGTGATGATACGCCCTTCCCGGTATTGTCTACCCAGCAGCGCTCATTGTTTGATTATTTCCGTCAGCAGTTTGCCCAGGTCACCAATCCACCTATCGACTCCATTCGTGAAGCGGTGGTGATGTCGCTGGAAACCTGCCTGGGCAAAGAACGTAACCTGTTCCAGGAAAGCGCCGAACATGCCAATCGGCTGATTATCAGCTCGCCAGTCATGTCTGAAGGCAAATT
>JBLYYN010000352.1:0-4164 GCA_048550535.1 Gammaproteobacteria bacterium | reverse complement strand
TATCTCTGGCGTATGTCATCAGTGCTGTGGTGGTGATTCCGCTGGTTACTCACGGTATACGTCGCATTTCTCACTTCCAGGCCTGGACTCAACCAATATGGCTGTTTTTACAAGTGTTACCTCTGGTTTATATTGCCAATCATGAGTCAGACCTGTTTGTACAATGGCTGGCATTTACAGGTACGAGTGAAGCTGGGTCGCAGGGATTTAATTTGCTCCTTTTTGGTGCGGCAACGGCGGTGATTTTCCCATTGATAGCGCAAAATGGTGAGCAGGCCGATTTTTTACGATTTCTACCGACCACTGCCCAGTGTAAAAAAAGTAAGTGGTGGATGGCCGTCGTCGGTGCCGGACCGGGCTGGGTCGTGTTTGGTGTGATCAAGTTATTTATTGGGTCCTTCCTTGCTGTGCTTGCCTTAAGCCATGGCCTGGATGGTTCACTGGCTAGCGATCCGGCACATATGTATGCCGTGGCTTTTAGTTACATCACTGTTGATCCTGATATGGCACTCTGGCTGGCGGGTATTTTTGTCATTATCTCGCAACTTAAAATCAATGTTACCAATGCCTATGCCGGTTCCATAGCCTGGGGTAATTTTTTTTCCAGGCTAACTCATTATCATCCGGGGCGAGTCGTCTGGCTGGTGTTCAATGTCGCCATTGCCTTAATGTTGATGGAGCTTGGACTTTATCAGGCTTTTGAAAATATCTTAATTACTTATGCAAGTCTGGTGGTTGCATGGATAGGTTGTATTGTGGCCGATCTGGTTATCAATAAACCCCTGGGATTGAGTCCATCACATATAGAGTTTAGACGGGGTTATCTGTACGATATTAATCCGGTAGGTGTCATATCAATGCTTATCGCATCCAGTGCTGGCATTGCTGCCAATTTTGGTGTTTTCGGGCCTATAGCCCAGGCGCTGGCCGCTTTTTTATCATTATTAATACCCTTTGTTAGTGTTCCATTAATTGCTTGGTTAACCCAGGGTCGTTTTTATCTTTGTCGTGTAACTGAAGACACTGTGCATGAAACGTCTCAGCAACAGTGCCGCATATGTGAGAACCATTTTGATCATGAAGATATGGCTCAATGTCCCAGCTATGGTGGCGCTATCTGTTCCCTGTGTTGCGCACTGGATTCACGTTGTGGCAACCAGTGTCGACCACAGGCCCATTTAGCTGCCCAGACTTCTGCTCTATTCAGTAAAATTTTACCCCCGCTGATCAATCAGCAACTACATTCGGTAAGCGGCCATTTTCTAAGTATTTTTATCATTACGGGAGGAATTATTGCCGGGCTACTAGCGCTAGTGTTTTATGCTCAGGCCGATAAATCGTTGTTGGAGTTAACGTTAATTAGCAGGACATTGTGGCAGGTGTTTTTTCTGCTGTTATTGGTCACCGGAGTTTTAATCTGGCTTTATGTACTGGCGCAAAAAAGTGCGCGTTTTGCTTTGAGTGAAACACAGCTACAGGCAGAATTATTAACACGTGAAGTAAGAGCGCATGAAGCCACCGCCATAGAGCTTGAGCAGGCACGTGATACAGCGAATGCGGCCAATCTGGCAAAGTCTCGGTATTTATCAGGTGTCAGCCATGAACTCAGGACACCGCTGAATACCATATTCGGCTATGCCCAGCTTATGGAAGCCGATTTACAACTGAACGCGAAGAACAAAAAAATCAGCTCGGTGATAAGGCGTAGTAGTGAGCACTTATCTGATGTCATCGAAGGTCTGCTTGAAATTACTAAAATTGAAGCCCGTAAGTTTGATTTGCAAAGCGATACTGTAGATATACACCTGTTGATCCAGCAGCTTGAAGATATGTTTCGACCTATGGCAGAGGCTAAGGGGATTAAATTTGTAGCGTATTGCCAGCCAAATATGCCTCAATATTTCTCTATTGATCAGAAACGACTGCGCCAGATACTGTTAAATTTATTGTCTAATGCAATCAAATTTACATCTCAAGGCAAAGTTGAGTTACATATCAGCTATCGCAATCAGGTTGCCCGGATGCTGGTTAAAGATAGCGGCATGGGTATAGCACAAGCTGATCAGACAAGAATATTTGAACCATTCGAGCGTGTGCATCACAAACATAATCAACTGATTACTGGAACTGGCCTGGGCTTATCCATCAGCTGGTTGCTGGCTGAAATGATGGGCGGTAATCTTGAGCTAACATCTGAACCGGGTGTTGGCAGTGAATTTTGCCTGAGTCTGTATTTGCCAAGTATCTCCGGCAAGTTTTCTGTCAGTCAGGGGCAGGCCGATATTCAGGGCTATAGTGGACGAAGACGGCATATCATGGTGGTGGATGATGAAACTAGTCACCGCAATCTGATTTACGACTTTCTGCATCCCCTGGGTTTTATTGTGCATCAGGCTGATTCGTCTGAACAGGCTCTGGATTTATTAATCAAACACTCGATAGATCTGTTTTTACTTGATATTACCATGCCCGGTATGGATGGCTGGCAATTACTGGCAGAACTTCGTCAGCGTGAGCTCTATATGCCGGTAATCATGCTCTCAGCAGACCCTTATGAAGATACTCAGTACCATCAGAGCAAAAAAGGTTTCCAGGCCTACATAAACAAACCGATTCGATTTGATAATTTACTGGCACAGTTACAATCTTGTTTAGACCTGAACTGGTGTAGTGCTGAGCCTGCTGATGATCCTGTTTCGGATATAGATCAGCTTGACCATCTAGTGGAGCAAAAAGATATGGTTATGCTGAGAGATCATGCAAAAATCGGTTATCTAAAAGGTGTACTCGAATGTACAGAGCTACTTGAATTTCAGCATCCACAAGACCGATTGGTAACTAAACTGAGAGTATTAGCCGATAACTGTGAGCTTGATGAAATTGTGCGTACGGTTGATGATTTTGTTAATTTGAAAGGTGGCTAAGTCAAATGCAAAAATTTCGAGATAAAATAACGGTACTAGTGGTCGATGATTCGCCAGAGTCGCTGGGTATGATCAATATGGCACTGGATAGAGCGGGCATTGCAGTGTTGATTGCTCTTAATGGTCAGCAGGCTATGAATGTTCTGGATCAAATTACTCCTGATGTTATTTTGCTGGATGCCGTCATGCCGGTTATGGATGGTTTTGAATGTGCCTATGAGATCCGCAAAAAATTACCACTGGCCCCGATCATATTTATGACCGGCCTGAGTGAGGTTGAACATTTAGTTAAGGCGTTTGATGCCGGAGGCAATGATTATATTGTTAAGCCAATTCATCCGGAAGAGCTACTGGTGCGCATTCGCCAGCATACCAATAGTACCAGAATGCTTATCGAAGCCCAGAAAACACTGGACTCGATGCGCCAACATGTATTCAGCATTGACAAGAGTGGCAGAGTGTTATGGGCAACACCGGAAGCCCAGGCCCTGCTGAATCAATATCTGCAACAGGAAGATTACGAAAATGTAAACCTGGATGATCGCCTTAACCGATGGTTGCCTAATGGTCAGATCGGGCATGACCTGGCATTGCCATTAAAACAGCAAAACTTTGTGCTGACTGTGCATTATTACAAGCAGACTGAAGAAGATGAATACCTGCTTAAAATCCAGTCGCCAAATGTCGAAATCGATCCCACAATTCTGGAACAAAGCCTGTCTATAACTTCACGTGAAGCTGAAGTTCTACTATGGCTTGCCCATGGTAAAACCAATCGAGAGATTGCTGAAATTCTCGAGATGAGTCCAAGAACAGTTAATAAGCACCTGGAACAGATGTACCCTAAAGTTGGTGCAGACAATCGTACTGCAGCTGCCTCCATTGCAATACAAACCATTCTCGGTATAAGTATTGGCAGTCCACCGAGTTGAATTAAAAAATCATAATCAATACACCTAAGCCTACCACCAGTATATTCAACCGGATCGTGAAATCGATGAGGGGGCCTATGAGGTGCATGGAATCAGTAACGAATTCCTCGCCGATAAACCCCGCTTCAAGGATATTGTTGAAGACTTCATGAGTTTCGTGAATGGGGCCGAGCTGGTGATCCATAATGCCCCCTTCGATGTGGGTTTTCTTAACCATGAACTGGCCATGCTGGAGCCGGTCTGGGGTAAGGTCAGTGATCACTGTTCTATCACTGATAGCCTGGTGATGGCCCGTCATAGACATCCGG
>JBLYYN010000351.1:0-12057 GCA_048550535.1 Gammaproteobacteria bacterium | reverse complement strand
GTTGAGCGATGGTTTAAGTGGTGTCCAGACGCACATGACCAATACCCTTAATACGCCGATAGAAGTATTGGAAATGCGATATCCGCTGAAGATAAATCGTTACGCAATACGTCGTGGCTCCGGTGGCGATGGCCGTCATCGAGGAGGTGATGGACTGGTCAGGGAATACGAGTTTCTTTATCCCACCCATGTCACTCTGCTCACCGAGCGTCGACGCCATGCTCCCTGGGCTCTGGGTAAGGCGTCCCCCGGGCAATGTGGTGAAAATGATCTGAATGGTCAGCGCCTGCCGGGAAAAGTCTCATTACAGCTTAAAGCCGGTGATATTTTAACTATAAAAACCCCGGGCGGTGGCGGTTGGGGCCTATAATCGGATGCCAATGCCTACGCTGACGCGAGTTTTTCGCTGACCACTGTCTTTCGGCCATAGATAAAGTTGCTGGGAATGTATTTCAGGATACTGGTAAACCGACTCACCGACATTGCCTTTTTGTAAGCGCTCAATGGTGCCTAATACCGTGACCATCCTGCCCTGCGCATATTCGGAGGGTTCCAGGAAACCACTTTGCTTGACCAGACAACGCCCCAGCGGTTTTTGGTCTCGCAAAGGTAAATAGGACGAATCCAGCGGATAGGCCAGCATTTCAATGACGGTATGCTGTTTCTGGTTACTGGTGTTGATGATCACACCGCCCCACAGCACCTGTTTGTTCTTGCTGATTCCCGGATTGCTGATCACGGCTGATGGTGTTAGAGCCTGATCGACCTGACTGGTATCAAATTTAGGTGAACTGGCACAGGCGCTTATCAGGAGTATGCCGATGATAATGGAATAGATTTTCATAATTCATCTCTGTAGAGGTTCAGGGTCGATGTGGGCGGTAGGGCCGATAATAGGGGTAGGGATAGGGATAAGGATAATACCAGGGATCATACCAGAAAGGTGGCCAGTCGTGATTCACAGAGGCTGGTGGTTGCGGCCACAAATAATGGGCCGTGACTCTGACCACGGGATGGGGGTAAGGGTATTCGCCTACCTTAAGTGTTTCCAGATTCTGGATGTTGCCGACTATGGTGATCATGCGGCCGTTAGCGTAGACACTGGGTTCCAGGAATTCACTGAAATTGGCAATAAAACGCCCCCAGCTGGAGCCATTGGTTTTGGGCTCGCCATCATCATTCAGAGCTATGGCCAGTATGGTGAGGCGGGTTGACTGCTGCAGGTTCTTGGTATTGAGAATAACACCACCCCAGCGCACCTGCTGCGCCAGATGTTTATCTGGGTCATCAACGACCTGTTGTAGCTGAGGATTATTGGCGGGAGCGGTTTTTATTATTTGAGGTACCTGAGAGGTGCAGGCAACGAGTGTCATTAGCAGAATGGTGAATCCCGGACGATAGAAAGTCATATAACTATTGATCCTGTTCATTTGGGAGTATTTTATGTCTCATATTGCACTTGGTATATGCAGTACATCAAACATTTAATATCGGATCTGCACTGCTCGAATGTCTGTTGCTTGATTTATTTAAGACTAGTATGAGGTATCGAGGTTCGCAGCGGAGGTGTAAATGATCAGGATTATTTCAATGCAAACTGCATTGAATATTCTATTTTCATGGTATTAAGGGCTAACAGTGACTCTGGTCTTGGGGGCATGGGCAGGGCACTGCGTATTGAATCCAGAGTGGCTTTCTGCAATATGGGTTGCCCGGAAAATGTATGCAGATTGAGAATCTGGCCATTGCTCAGCAGGTCGAAGGATACGCGTACCTGGCCTTCAATATGGCGAAGACGTGCCGAGCGAGGGTAAAACTTATGTTTGTCGATGTGTGCAGCCAGAGCTTTCATATATTCATCCCGGGCTTTGCTTAGTTGCGTCGAATCAAGCGCCGGCCTTTTTTGCTGATTTTGTGCGAGCCGGCGTAGTCTCTGTGCTTGCGGTTCCTGTTGCGGTATATATTCGATAGGCTTATCGGGCTTTTGAGTGATCAGTGTTTCCGCGGGGCGTTCTGTTTGTTTCACCAGCGTAGCCTTGTTCGGTGCCGGCTTTGGTCGGCTTTTCTGCTGTGGTTTTTGCTCCTCAATTTCAGGGGGGAGTTCCGGGGTTATTGGGGACAGTGAAATGGACAGGCTGTGACTGGTCGCTTTTTCTGATATGTGCTGACTGGAATCGCCAAAGTCCATGAATAACAGGCTATGCAGTATGATTGAAATGACCAGCATCAGGCTGATGAGTTTATTCTCATGCAGGAATGCTAAAGTATTACATTGTGGTTTGTGACAGGATTGTGCCGCTAGTAGATTGATCGCCGTCATGGTTGCACTGAGCCGATGGCTGTAAATACGCCAGGTAAAATCAGAACACTGCCACTGGCAGCGGCCAATATGGCGGTGACTGCTAGACAGGGATTAAGAGCCATTCCAGGGGCCATCATAAACAAGGTAGGAGTTGATTGTGTTTGGGCTTGCATCATGGCTTGTCGGGTCAATGTCTCCGTTTGCTATTGCTTGCTTGGTTTATGGCTGCTCATATCACGGGGCCGGGATAGTATAAGATTTAACCCGACCAGTATTGCTGCTGTGCCCAGAATTCAGCCAGATATCGAAGACTGTAATAGTCTTGGTCAGCGTCTAGTTTGCCATACTGGCAGCCAATCCTAGCATACTATAGCTGCAGAGGCGCCCCAGTGTGAATGGCCACAGGATCTTCCCGGGTTGTTGAATGCCTTCACCACGCAAAAAATACCGGACCCAGATAGGGCAGATACGAGAGAAGGGCTGGCTTCATACCCCACTCAGGTTTGTGGCAAATCATCGGCTAATCTAAAAAGCACACGTCCTTGTGTGTCAGCGGTTGCTTCAAGGAGAGACGCATGTTTGGTGAATAGACTCACCGACATGGATGCAAGGGGATGTCCCTTGAAACGGACCAGAAAAGTAGCCTCGTGACCGGCTTTGTAGTGTCAGTTCTGCTGGACTGTAGCTGGGTGAGTTAAACAGCAGCAGGCTTGTTATTGAACATAGTATTTTCCTGTTTGAATTTTCTTCCGATGTCATTTAATGCACCCAGGATTTAGCTTGCAGCATAAATTTTTATCACTGATATGAGAGCAGGAATTGCGCCAATGTGTAAGTTATTGAATAAACTTAAAAAATATTTTTATACTGGATTCGCGCAGGGTGATATCACACATTAGTTGTGAAATATGGCGCAACGACAATCAGAGGATGCCAGGGGATTTGTAGTATTATGGACACACAGGCAAGCAGCTGCTAACCCTAACAACAAGGTATTAATCATGTGCGGTATTTGCGGTGAATTTCGATTCGATGGAGCGGCTCCCGATCTTTCTTTAACTCATCGCATGATGAGTAAACTGGAGCAGCGAGGTCCCGATCATGCTGGCAGCTATTCCGATGGGCCGGTGGCACTGGGGCATAGACGGCTGGCCATCATTGATTTGTCGGAACACGCTAATCAGCCACTGGTGGATCAAGCACTGGGTCTGGCTCTGGTGTTCAATGGCACTATATATAACTTCCCTGCGTTGCGTTCTGAATTGCAGTCCAAGGGCTATCGCTTTTTTTCCACCGGAGATTCGGAAGTTATCCTCAAGGCTTATGCGGAATGGGGTGAGGCCTGTGTTGAACGCCTGCATGGCATGTTTGCTTTTGCCATCTGGGATATGGCCAAGCAGCGCCTGTTTCTGGGTCGTGATCGCATGGGTATCAAACCATTGTATTACACCTTTAATGGCCAGCGCTTACGATTTGGTTCCAATATTCAGGCCCTGCTGGCAGCCGGTGATCTGGATACCAGCATCAGCAGTATTGGCTTGCATCACCAACTGACTTTGCATGCCGTCATCCCCGCACCCCATACCATCCTTAATGGGGTTAAAAAAATGCGTCCGGCACATACTCTGTGTTTCAAAGCCGATGGCAGTTGCCATGAACAGGAATACTGGCGACTGAAAGCGACTCGTCCCAGTGAACCACGCAGCGATGACGAATGGATCGAAGCTATCCATGACAGTCTGAGATCTGCGGTGGAAAAACGTAAAGCCATCGCCGATGTGCCGGTGGGCGTTTTGTTGTCGGGGGGGCTGGATTCCAGTCTTCTGGTGGGCTTGCTGGCGGAAGCCGGAGTTGGAAATTTAAAAACATTTACCGTTGGCTTTGAGGATCAGCCGGAAGAGAAAGGTAGCGAGTTCGAATACTCCGATCCTGTAGTCGAACGTTTCGGTACTGAACACTACAAGTTTTTTATCCAGAACGACAGGGTCATCAGCTATTTGCCCGATGCCGTTAAGGCCATGGCTGAACCTATGGTGGGCCAGGATGCAGTGGCGTTTTACATGTTGTCGGAACAGGTGTCCCGTGAAGTGAAAGTGGTGCAGAGTGGGCAAGGGGCGGATGAAGTGTTCGGCGGTTATTTCTGGTACCCACAGATGCATGAAGCGGATGGGGAGGATGATTTAAGCCGGTTTGCTAGCCGATATTTTGACCGTGATCACGAAGAATATCTACAGACTGTGGCGGCGCAATTCCAGGGTGATGATTACACCAGCCAGACCATAGCTCGACTGCTGGCACAGGGGGATGCCGATGAATATCTGGACAAGGTCCTGCGCATGGATGTCACCACCCTGGTCGTGGATGATCCGGTGAAGCGAGTGGATAATATGACCATGGCCTGGGGTCTGGAGGCGAGAGTGCCGTTTCTGGATCACCAGCTGGTGGAACTGGCGGCCAGTATGCCACCGCATCTCAAGCTTAAGGACGGTGGCAAATATGCGCTGAAAAAAATTGCCCGCGGTCTGGTGCCCGATGCGGTCATCGATCGTCCTAAGGGATATTTCCCTGTACCTGCACTGAAGTTTGTTCGCGGTGAGTTCCTGGCCTTTATGAAGGATATTTTACTTAGCGATACAGCCAGACAAAGAGGTCTGTTTCAAAGTGCCTATGTGGAGAAACTGCTAGCCAAACCCGAGGACTACCATACCCGCCTGCAGGGCAGTAAGTTATGGCACCTGGCCTTATTGGAGCTCTGGCTGCAGCTGAATGTGGATTCGGCGTAATCTGCATAGTATTCAAATATGCTGATTGAAGTGTGGATTTTATTCACCATAACAGCCTGGTCATCTTGACGGGCTTATACCAAATGTTTTGCAGCACTATGGGGTTTATATAAGCACAAAAGTTCAGGGACTGATGGCCATTGCTGGCGCATAACCCTTCATTGTCATGAACACTTAATAACAAGGCCTGTTTCGAATATCCTGTTCATCATCCACCACCAGAATCCTGCCCGAATGCCTTGATTTTAAGTTGCTGAAATGGCTTGATGTTTCGATTTATGATCGGAAACATTAATAAAAGCTAAATCCAGTCCTGTTGGCTCGAGAATCTGCAGGACTGCTTCCGAGCTGAACCCAGGCGCAATTAACTCCCTGTTGTCGATCGCCTGATAGATGGCGGGGCCATTATCAGGTCTTTGATTATTGATCTGAAATCCGGTATTTTTCAGTGCGACGCAAATTAATAAGGCGTTATTTCCCTGGTCATTGACGATCAATGGATTGAGTGGTTTATCCGGCATCTGGAAATAACTTGTTAATTACTATCAATATTTCTATACATAGTCTAAATTCCAGCTTAGCCTGACATGCAGTGTCTGGATCCTGGTGTTCTATTACGCCTTTTATTCTGTGTTTTTACTGCCCCTTGAAAAGGGTAAGATGGCCCATATATAGTCGTTATTCCAAATCAATGCGAGGTGCTTTATGGACGTTCTGGATCGAATCCGTGAACAGGTTGAGAACAACCCGGTAATAATATTCATGAAGGGTACCCCACAGTTCCCATCCTGTGGCTTTTCCAGTCGGACTTCTGAAGCCCTGAAGCAGTGCGGTCAGGAGTTTGCCTATTGTAATGTGCTGGCAGATCCCGAGATTTTTGAAAATCTGCCACGATATGCCGACTGGCCAACTTTTCCACAGGTTTACATCAATGGTGAGTTGATTGGTGGATGTGATATAACCCTGGAAATGTTTGAAAAGGGTGAGTTACAGAAAATGGTTGAAGAGGCTGTAAAAGCCAAAGTTTAAATCCGGATTCCATTGTTAGATAAAACGCCATGCAATTTATTGCATGGCGTTTTTTTTGACTATTGACTACTGCATTAAATGTTTCAAAACATGCTGAATTGGAAGATCAAAAGCAGAAATTGGTCCGCAAATGAACGCAAATGTCTGATTTGTACGCCTGCGGCGTTCTTCACCTAATTAATGTTTTTGTTTTTATTTGCGTTTATTCGCGTTCATTTGCGGACTTAAACGCTTTAAATCACTATCCGATTTCTGCCGCGGTCTTTGGCCTGATACAGTTTTTCATCGGCACATTTGATCAGGCTTTGAACGGAAGGTTGATTGGTGTCGCCCTTGTAGAAGCAGACCCCAATGGAGGCGGTGACTTTAAGATCACCGGCTGCGGTCTTGAAAGGGCGCTGGCTAATGCTGCTGAGGAGTCGGTCCAGCGAATTTGGTTTGAAATTTTCCGGATTGGTGTAATGCATGATAATACCAAATTCTTCACCACCCATACGTGCTACCAGATCTGTGGGTCGAACCGTACGCCGAATGCGGCGGGTTAATCCGATCAGTACCTCATCACCTACGTCGTGGCCATAGGTATCGTTGACTTTTTTGAAGTGATCGAGATCCAGCATAACAAAACATACCCCACCCTTGCGTGCCGAAGCATCCAGCAAGTGATATTCCAGCTGGCGGGTGAGCAAACGACGATTGCCGACGCCGGTAAGAGGGTCGGTGAGCGCCATTTGTTCCAGATGCTGGATGGTGCTTTCCATTTGTTTGGATGTTTCCAGCAGATCGTTTTGTAATGATGCAATGCGTGCAGCGGCGTTGACCCGGGCAGCCAGCTCATGGGGATTTGGGGGTTTGTTGATGTAATCGTCGACGCCGCGGTTAAAAGCTTCCACCAGTGGCTCTATGCCTTCCTGTGCGGTAAACAGGATGACGGCGGTGTAGGAGCCCAGTTCTTCATCGATCTGGCGGATGATATCGGTGAGTTCCAGACCGTCCATTTCCGGCATCACCCAGTCGGCCAGTACTACATCGGCACGTTGTTGTTCCATCTCGTTGAGTGCCTGAGCGGCGCTTTCTGCTACCCGAATATTGGTATAGCCGGCTTTTTTCAGTGCCGCCTGAACCACGGCTCGGCTAAACTGCATATCATCCACGATAATGATGGATATGTTCTTATTCTGCATTGCGGATAAAATAAAACTGTCCTCAGAGCCTGGATTATGTCTGTATTTATTGCCCATTTATGAGATGGACTTCGGTAAAATCAAGTGTAAAGGCGGCTCTATTTGTTATTAAGCTTTGTATAGGCAACGAGTTTAGCCGTTTTTCCAATATTTTTCAGTCACTTTTTGCAGACCACACCAGGCCATTGGTTTTACGCCAGCGATTGATAATGTTGCAGAATAATTCCGCTGTTTTCAGAGCATCGTAAGCCGCTGAGTGGGCATGTTCATTATCCCATTCTATACCAGCCGCTTGCACGGAGCGCGATAATACGGTCTGTCCATAGGCCAGACCGGCCAGGGATACAGTATCGAAGGTGCTGAATGGGTGAAACGGGTTGCGGTTTAACTTACAACGTTCGGCAGCGGCATTGATGAAACTCAGATCCATAGTGGTGTTATGGCCAACCATGATCGCTCGTTTACATCCGCTGTTTTTCAGTGAACTGCGGATGTGGCGGAAAATTTCAGCCAGGCCGTCCTTTTCCGGCACGGCCATACGGAACGGATGATAGGGATCAATGCCATTGACCTCCATGGATTTCGGATCCATATTGGCGCCATCGAAAGGCAGTAAATGACGTGAAATCTGCTCGTCAATGCTCAGTATGCCATTCTCATCCAGTTTCAGGGTGAGGGCAGCGACTTCCAGCAGGGCATCTTTTTTAGCATTGAAACCGCCGGTTTCGACATCGATGACGACCGGCATAAAGCCGCGAAATCGCCGGGACATAGGGTTTGGTTTATTCTCAGACATATTAGTTTATACTGGTGGTCACCGGTCAATCAGGATCATTATCCCGTATGGAAAACATCAAGCTACTCATCATACTGTTACTGCTGGCAATGGTTTCAGCGGTGCAGGCAGACAGTCAAGCAGATTACCAAGGGCGCATTCTACACCCCAAAGGACTGTTGTGGAAAATAGAGAAGGCGGGAATGACGCCGAGTTATCTATATGGCACCATGCATGTGGGCGATCCAAGGGTGCTTAAGTTGGCGCCGGAAGTGGAACGGGCGTTTGTCGAAGCCGATCGTTTTGGTATGGAAGTGTTGCTGAATTTCCAGGCGATTGGGGTGATTACCGGCGGCAGTTTCTTTAACGATGGCCGAACCCTGAAGTCGGTGATGAAGGAAGCGGATTACCAACGTTTGATCAATTTACTTGAACAGCAGTTTCAAATGTCAGAACAGATGGTCATGCACATGCGTCCCTGGGTGGTTCTGACGCTGTTGATGATGCCGGAGAAAGCTCAGGCGGATTCAGATTCGGCACTGGATATGGTGCTGTATCGTCGCGCCGCCATGCGGCGAATCCCATTACTGGGTCTGGAAACCGCAGAAGAACAACTGGCCGTGTTTGAAAGCCTGGAAATGGAAGAACAGGTATGGATGTTGAATAAAACGGTAGAAGATTTCGGTATGCTGGAAGATCTCTACCCTATGTTGCTGGATAACTATCTGCGTCGCGACCTTGCCGGTCTGGTGAAGCTGCAGGATCGCTATATGTATCCAGAAACCGATATCGATGACCGTTTTATGATTGAGCTACTGGATAAACGAAATCTTCGTATGGTGGCGCGTATGCAGGATTTTCTTAAACAGGGTAATGCCTTTATCGCCATTGGTGCCCTGCACCTGCCGGGCACAACCGGAGTGTTACACCTGCTGGAACAGCAGGGTTATCAGGTGACGTCTGTATATTGAACCTTTCAGAAGAATTATTGCCACAGAGTCACAGAGAACACAGAGGTTTTAGTTTAGAGACAGGTTCTATGTTTCTTTAATAGGGGCTTTCAAGGTATGTATAGAAAGTAGGAATTAAATTTTTCTGATATAACTTTCAGTCAATAACTACAAAGCTTTCTGTGCCTCAAACAGACAATAAAACCTTTGTGTTCTCTGTGACTCTGTGGCAAAAATATTTTATACATCCTTGTCAACCAGCTGCCAGTGCTCGGTTTCACCCGCATGCAATGGAACAATACGCTCGTCTCCAAACGGATAGTCTTCCGGTACAGTCCAGTTTTTCTTGCGTAGAGTAATTGTGTCGGTGTTCCTTGGTAATCCATAAAAGTCCGGGCCGTGAAAGCTGGTGAAAGCTTCCAGTTTATCCAGTGCCTGATTGTCGTCAAAAGCACGGGCGTAGAGTTCAATGGCCAGTGGGGCTGAAAAGATACCGGCACAACCGCAGGCATTTTCTTTTTGATTTTTGGCATGGGGGGCACTGTCGGTTCCCAGGAAAAACTTGCTATTACCCGAAATGGCCGCCTGAACCAGTGCCTGGCGGTGTTGTTCCCGCTTCAGCACTGGCAGGCAGTAGTAATGGGGGCGGATGCCGCCTTTGAACAGAGCGTTACGATTGTAGAGCAGGTGCTGGGGGGTGATGGTCGCTGCCAGCTTAGGGCCTGAGTCGGTGACAAAGTCTGCAGCATCTTTGGTGGTGATGTGCTCGAACACCACTTTCAAGTCTGGAAAATCTTTCAATGTGGGTATAAGCACTCTATCGATGAATATTTTTTCTCGATCAAATACATCGACATCGGTATCCACCACTTCACCATGTACCAGTAAGGGTAGCTGATATTTTTGCATGGCTTCCAGAGTTTTATAACAGTGTTTGATATCGGTGACGCCAGCATCGGAATTGGTGGTAGCTCCGGCGGGATAAAGTTTAACGGCTGTTACATGCTGGCTGCCGATCGCACGCTTAATCTCATCTGCGGGGGTATTGTTAGTGAGATACAGGGTCATCAGTGGCTGAAAATCGCTGCCCGTGGGTAGTACCTTAAGGATGCGTTCTCGATAAGCCAGTGCCTGCTCGGTATTGGTCACCGGCGGTGTCAGATTGGGCATAATGATGGCGCGGGCAAATTGTTTTGCTGTAAAGGGAACTATGTCCTTAAGCGTGTCACCATCTCGTACATGCAGGTGCCAGTCATCGGGGCGGGTGATTGTCAGTTTCATGTGGTACCAAAAGCAGATATTATCGAGTTAATACTAATAATAACCGATAATGATTTATGGCAGCGCTTTTAATCCGTTTTTTAAAAATTTGTCTGCTCAGCCAGGGCCCCCAGGATCTTCCTTATTCATCAGGTTTATTGCGCGTTGCCTTGCTGGTGTATTTTGCAACAGGTGTGTTGGGTCTTACGACTCTAATGACATTCGAGGAGTCACTGCCCGTCATGCTGGTGGATATAGCACTACTCATGACTTATTCCGGGCTGGTACTGAAAGCATTCAACAAGACTCAGCGTTTTGTGCAAATGGTCAGCGCGCTGGCTGGCGTCGGTGCCATATTTCAATTGGTGGAATGGCCGTTACAGCTAATGATTGCTTCGTCTGCGGCTGCAACACAGCTATCAGCAGAGGTCTCCATCATCCTGTTGGTTGCGGTGAGCTGGAATCTGGCAGTATTCGCGCATATATTCAGAGAAACCTTCGAAATTCGTTTACTATCCGCATTCCTGTTAACCGTAGCCTTTGCCATTATCAACATCACGGTCCACCAGATGCTATTCAAAAATTTAGGAGTTTAAGGAACCTCTAATCAAGTATATGATGGCTTCTGCGTGACCTGAAGTGTACAGTTGCACACCCTCCGGGTATTTATGCCCTTTGGGTATAAAGACGCTGAAAGCAAGCGCAGTTAATGGCCTTAGTCCTTAATTAGGTTTGTAACGGCTTTTGCTCGGCAACTGCTCCTGCGTTGCTCTACCAACTATATCCGTATAGGCGTCCTGCAAAACCGGCATACATGCCATCCGTGGCAATAAACGCAGCAAATGTGCACTTCAGGGCGCGCCCTAAGGGGCTTACAGGCGTGTCCGTGCTCGGCGTTATGACTTTTCGACAGGTGCCCAACCTGCCTTCAAAGCCATGCCTTGATCACGAACAAGCCTGTAAGCCAGAAGCATAATAGACTTGATTAGAGGCTCCTTGATTTGCATATTCATATTTTAGGGATTTGTGGCACCTTTATGGGGGGAGTGGCGGTACTGGCACGCCAGGCGGGCCACAAAGTCACTGGTTCCGATGTTAATGTGTACCCACCCATGAGTACCCAGTTGGAGGCTCAGGGTATTGAGCTAATGCAAGGTTATGATGCGGGGCATTTGCAACCGAGGCCCGACCAGGTGGTGGTGGGCAATGTGATGACCCGTGGCAACACGGCGGTAGAAACTATGCTGAACCAGGGTATGGCCTATAACTCCGGTCCCCAGTGGCTGGCGGAAAATGTGCTGAAAGATCGCTGGGTGCTGGCGGTCGCTGGAACCCATGGCAAAACCACCACCAGTAGTTTACTGGCCTGGATTTTAGAATACGCGGGTTTGAATCCGGGGTTTCTGATCGGAGGCATCCCGGCTAACTTCGGTGTTTCGGCCCGCCTGGGTGAAGGCCCTTTTTTTGTAGTAGAGGCTGATGAATACGACACGGCATTTTTCGATAAACGTTCCAAGTTTGTCCATTACCATCCCCGCACCTTGATACTTAATAATCTGGAATTCGACCATGCTGATATTTTTGATGATCTGGCCGCTATTCAACGCCAGTTTCATCATCTGCTACGCACCGTACCGGGTGAAGGATTAATAGTGGTGAACGCCATGGAACCGGCCCTGGACGAAGTTCTAGATCAGGGGTGCTGGAGCCAGACCGAGCGTTTTACCGATGAGGGTAATGCACAATGGCGGATTGATAATGTTTCTGACAATGC
>JBLYYN010000350.1:0-13159 GCA_048550535.1 Gammaproteobacteria bacterium | reverse complement strand
TGACTACCAGCCTTATTGTTATTCAGAATCTACAGGATGCCAGCTATAGCATGACCCCAGAGATCATTTATAGCGCTGTGACCAACCTGGAATTACGCTTGAGACTGGGAATCAACGCCGGAGGACAATGGAGCGAATACGGTGAAAAGCCGGTACAAAGCAGATTTGAGCTGCGTGCTCGTTATTATTTCTAGCTTAGCGGGATGGCTCAGGTGTGGATCCCTGCAATTAACTGATAAATGGTCAATAATAAGGGTGTAATCCCTGTTCCTGCTGAGATTGCATATAATTGATTTATGGTGATACTTTGAAGCTGCTGTGTGATAATCTTCTGCTACTTAGTAATATAGACATATACTGATTTTCTGGAGTGAAGCGCTTTTTAATAGTGTTCATTTCGTAAATTTATGAATAATAAATCGCAGTTGGAGAACGATTACAATGTCTGAGCTTTTTTCGGCCGATTGGACGTTAAAGTACCAGCAGATGTGGAATAGTCCTGAGGGTATCGCTGAAGAGCTTGGGCGAATGGGTTTCACCTCTATAGTGGCTTTTGGTATTGAGGGCGAGGAACAGCCTCGTTGCGTCTTCCACATCAAAGAGGGTAAGGTGATTGCTGCGGGCCCGCCAAAAGGCGAGGACATCAACTGGGATTTGCGTGCCAGTGAGGATAACTGGAAAAATTTGCTGGAAAAACCACCCGGTTTGATGAAGCTGGGTCTGGCCTATACGTCGCGTAAAATCAAATTTCATAAAGGTGATTATGCCGTGATGATCAAAGATCCCGGATTATCCAGTGCCTTCGTCAAATGTTTTTCACTGATGAGTAAGGCCTGGCACTAGGCTTTGCTATGAGTTTCAAAAAAAAGCTGACCCTGTGTCAGCTTTTTTTATGTTCCAGATATTTGTGTTAACTTCAGTGCTTTAATCAGTTGCCGCAATCTACTGAACTGAGCGGGGTCGGTCTGGGAACGGTATCGCAGGTTGATATACAGTCGTAGGATTCGCCTAATGACCAGCCCCTGATTGGGGAATTGTTGTTCGGCTCGCTGACCGAAATCTATCGGTCCTTCATAAGAATTACGAATCATTCCGTGGCGGGCCAGTTTATTGCAAAACCTTTGATAAAGGCGTTGTAGCGGATCAGTTTCAGTTTTCCTGAAAGGTTTCAGGATAAACAGGGCAACAATCAGGGTGACGGCAAAAAAAGCACTCAGCATCATCAGGGCAAGATCGGACAGGCTCAGGTCCTGGCCAAACAGTTGTTTCAGCAGTTCGCTCTGCTGTTGGGTATCGTAGCCAATCACCCACTGCTTCCAGCCATTATCGATGGCATCCCAATAGAAGCGTAATTGCCGGATCAACCCCACATTCATTTGTATGTGCAGGGGGATGGATTCATTGGCCGGCAGCGCCGCGGCCAGATTCCGCTCAATCCGGTTGGGTGCTATAGCCGCGGTGGGGTCGATACGTATCCAGCCCTTGTCTTTGAGCCAGACTTCAGACCAGGCATGGGCATCGCTCTGGCGTACACTGAAATAATCGTTCAGGGGATTTTTTGTGCCTCCCTGATACCCTATGATCACGCGGGCAGGGATACCGGCGGCTCGCATCAGGGTAGTGAAACTGCTGGCATAGTGTTCGCAGAAGCCCTTTCGGGTTTCAAATAAAAACTGATCCACCGGGTGTTTCCCCGGGGTTAATGGGGGCGTCAGTGAGTAGCGAAAGTCCTGTTGATTAAATTCCTGCAGGGCATGCTGGATAATGGCTTCTGGTTCCCCCAGTTGCTGACGCCAGCGACGCCCCAGTTCCAGGGTTCTGGGATTATGCTGTTCAGGCAGTTTCAAGCCGGCACTTTTTTCCCATATCGACAAATCCTTCTCGATACGATAATCGATATAGGACTGCAGCCGGTATTGATGCAGCGAGCTAATATTATCTTTCGCGCGAAGTAAAAAATCATTGGTATAACGGCTGTTGGCTGGGGCGGTGACCGGCATATCCAGGGCGAACAGCCATTTTTTGTCATGGGGTTCCAGGGTCACGGTGTAATCGATCGCTGTAGACAGGCCTTCCAGCTCTGGCATGGGGTTCTGATTGGTGTTGCCCTGTTCCCAGCGGCTGCCATCGAAGTACCACAGCACCAGGGCTCGCCAGTATAGTTGATTGCGGGCAGGGGGTTGCTGTTCAAAACTGACCCGAAAAGCCACCTCATTGGACTGGATCAGTTGAGATATATCTCCCGGGCTCATGCTGTCACTCAGTCCGCTGCGGGCGATGTTGGTATCGTCGGGGATATGCCAGATAGGCCCTGGGATACGGGGGAATAGCACAAACATGACCAGCATCAGGGGCAGTCCCTGTAGCACCATTATACTGGCCATCCTGAAACGTGCTTTGATCCCCAGAGGGGCCTGTTGCTGGTTAATTACGATCATACTCATGACCAGAATTACGATCGTTAACAGCATGAATATAACCGTGGGAATGCTTTGTGAGAACAGGAAGTTGGTGACGATGATAAAAAAGCTCAGGGCTATGAGTAACATGTAATCACGGTTGCTGCGGCTTTCCAGCAGTTTCACCGCGAGCAGAAAAGTCAGAATGGCAGTGCCGGCGGTTTTTCCGATCAATGTGCCATAGTGACTCGCAGTGGCTATGGACACCAGGATAATGAGTATTAACAATATCCATTTGGGCGGAAACAGGCGGGGACGCTCGATGGCGGCCAGGCGCCAGACAAACAGCAGGGGAATCAGAATAATAATCCAGAAAGGTAATCGTGACAGGTGAGGACTGAGCACCAGTGCCAGGGACAGAATCACCCAGGCCACCGGCTCATGGCTGAGTTTAAGCAGTGGCCTCATGATTCATCGTCCAGCCCAAACAGGGCCAGGGTTTTCAGGCACAGATGTTTATGATGCAGACCGGTATCGGGATTGATGCGCTGCCCGGGCAGGATCAGGCCGTATTTCAGGCCATGATGATCACCATCCAGCACCCAACGACACAGTATGGAGAGTTTTTTTTCCCTGTCCATGGGTTCTGGCAGCTGGTACCAGTCGAACCAGATGTCATCCCCCACCTGGAGGTGGAAATGCTTGGTATATAACTGGCCGGTACGGGCAATGGCTTTCCAGGCCAGGTGCATGGGGGCATCCCCTTTCTGATACTCCCGAATGCCGGCAAAATCGTCATAACCATTTTGTTCAATGGTGTGCAGGCCAGTCTGTTGACCGAGCCGATTAAACGTTGGCGGGTGGTCATCGGGTTTGGGGTAGACCAGGCACTGGGATTCCAGTTTCAGCCATGACCAGGCATGGAACAGGCCGAGGGGAAATTCCGAAAACACCTTGATTCGAGATAAACGAATACGGCCGCGCTGATGGGTGGTAACCGGTATTTCCACCCGGCTATCGGTTTGCTCCCGGGTCAGATGGCCGGTGTCCGTTTCTCCGGTCTGGCCCTGAAACTGGACATTGTAGTAGGCCAGCCCTCGTTGGCTGCTGATTTTGATCGGAAATCGTGCTACCTGGCCTGCAAACACCGGCCGTGCCGACATCATATTGAGTTGCAGGTGATTAAGGTTCTGATGGGTATAAAACATGCCCAGAAAACCGATCGAGCCGAGCAGGAAACACAGCATAAAGCCCAGGCTATTTTCATAATTGATGGCACCGGCCAGAATGACCAGGATGGTGATAAAGAAGCTAATGCCATTACGCGTGGGCAGGATATACAAGCTACGGCGGTCAATGGTAGTTTGTTGGCTGTCCTGTTCGCTTCGAGCCTCGGCCCAACGTTCGATGTGACGGGCGAAGAAATCGGGTATCAGTGGCAGACCAGACGCCATTTATACCGGCACCTGCTCGATCAGTCGCTGGATCAACCGATTCACCGGTTCATCCTGATGTTCGGGGTTGAGTTGCAAGCGATGTGCCGCTACCGAGGGCATCACCCGTTGCACATCTTCCGGCATGACATGATCACGACCCTGCAACAGGGCACTGGCCTGGGCACATTTTTGCAGGGCGAGTCCGGCCCTGGGTGACAAACCTGAGCTGAACCAGGGCGACAGTCGACTGCTGCGAATCAAGGCCAGCAGGTAGTCCAGTATGGCCTTGGATACGTGTACCTGGTCCACCCGTTGTTGCAGTTCCAGCAATTCAGCTGCACTGATGGCGGGGTTTAAATGCTGGATCTGTTTACGTCGGTCTTTGCCGCTTAACAGCTCCCGTTCGGCGTCGGCTTCAGGATATCCGATTTCGATGCGCATCAGAAACCGGTCCAGTTGCGATTCCGGTAAAGGAAAGGTGCCGATCTGTTCGGTGGGATTCTGGGTGGCGATGACAAAAAAAGGTTCCGGTAATGGTCGGGTTTCGCCGTCCTGAGTCACCTGTTTTTCTTCCATGGCTTCCAGCAGGGCACTCTGGGTTTTGGGTGTGGCCCGATTGATTTCATCAGCCAGTAGCACCTGGGTAAATATGGGGCCGGGGTGGAAACTGAAGGCCTGCTGCTGGCTGTCGTATATGGATACCCCAAGCACATCGGCTGGCAACAGGTCGCTGGTAAATTGTACACGCTTGAAATCCAGGCCGAAGGTTCTGGCGATGGTGAGTGCCAGAGTGGTTTTACCGACTCCGGGCATATCTTCGATTAACAAATGTCCGGCGGCCAGCAGACTAATGATGGCGAGGTCAATCTGAGCCTGTTTACCCAGTATGATGCGGGCAATATTGTCAGCGGCACGACGCAGAGATTGCTGGATGAGATTCACCGGCAACTGGCTGGTTTGAGTCATAAACGGCTTTCCGTAAGGGGGTTATTGTTGTTATTGTATCTGTCGGTGAGCTAAATGGCCTATATCAATGGCTTATGCGGATAGAGACCCGCTGATAATGGCATACAGCAGGCTGACCACGAGCAATGGCAGCATCCGTTTATGTATTTCGCTGAATATATTTTTTTTAATGGCTTTGGCTTTGAGGCGACGATGGTGAGGTGTTGATAGCTGAGTTCGTTTCATAATCTAACCTTAATATCTGTTTGCAGGCGGGTAGTCAAAAGTATAGCAATTAATCTGATGCTTAGAAGGGCTAAGGAACCTCTGATCAAGTCGTGATTGTTTTATGCTGGCTAAAAGTGTCCAGATTTTCCCCGAAGCTCGTTGCAATAGAATAGCTATTCTGTCTCATTTCGTGAAATATCTAAACACTTTTATCGTAGCCTAAACTCAAGCGGACTTAATCAGAGGTTCCTTAACAGTTTCTTTAAATTTCTTCAAATCAGACTAAACCAGAGTGGTAGCGTGAACAGGCTGAGTACGGTGGTGGCGGTGACTGCTGCCGCATAGATACCGGAATTGAGACCGTACCGATCACATAAAACTATACCCAGCACCATACTGGGCATAGCGGCTTCCATGATCACCGCAGTACGTAATTCACCTTCCATGGCTAATACATGGCTCATGGCCAGTGTCAGCACAGGCATCATGATTAACTGGATGACTATTACCGGGATCACGGTGCTGATGTGGTGGATTTCACGAAAGCCCTGCTTCAATGCCAGGCCCAGGGAAAACAGCATCAGCGGGACTACAGCATCAGCCATCATGGAAAATAGTCCCGACAGCCATAGCGGTGCAGATACATCCGAAATATTGAGCAAGATTGCAATGATGGCTGCCCATAAGGGAGGAACCTTGATTAACAGCATCAGCGGACTGGGTTTTTCAGCGCTTTCACCATAATGGGCGGCCAGAATCACTCCCAGGGTGAGCAATATAGGCGTACAGGCAAACAGGTCGTATTGAATGGCGATGGAACCGGCGGATTCCCCCAGGACATTGATCAGCAGCGGGTATCCCATATAGGTGGCATTGGGGAAGGCGGCAGCGAGTAATATGGCACCGGTGACCTGTGGATTGGAGCGACAGCGGGTACAAACGAACCAGGCGGCCAGCAATGCGGTCAAAACACCCATGGCAGCGATGGCTGAAATTTTAACTGAATCAATGCCTAGAGGTGCCTGCCAGAGTACATTGAGTACCAGTGCCGGCAGGAACAGATAATATACGGTATCGGTCAGCACTTTACGTATAACCCGACCCTCAAGCCGTCCGGGATTATAGATCGACCAGATCAGGCCGAGGCCGATCAGGGCGAACATTTGAATCAGGGTACTTAGCATAAGGGTGACAACTGGTTATACTTAAAAAACCAGCGTATTTTATCAGGATTTGTCTAAATTGAATTAAATTATGGCTGCAAAAGTACTAAATACACCTGAACTGATGCAACAGATTCCTGCCATACCGGACATGGCCCGAGCCTGTATCAACTTACATACTCAGCAAAATATTTCAGATACAGATATTTTAGCCATACAAAACACGTCCCCCGAGTTTTTTTCACAACTGTTATCGGTACTCAATTCGGACCATTTCAATCTCACCACCAAAGTTGAAAACATAAAGCAGGCGATTGATCTATCCGGTTTCGAACGGATATGCAATTTGATGATCTGTTTATCCGTACACCACACTTTATCAGCACTCGATATCGAAGGTGTCGATCAGCAATTGTTCTGGGAAGATTCTTTGCGACGTGCAGTGAGTGCGCGCATGATTGGTGAGCTGATCGGACTGGATGGCAGTCGTTGTTTTGCCGCCGGATTTATCCAGGATATCGGTTTTCTGTTGTTGTTTTCCCTACAACCGGATAAAGCCAGTCTCTGGAGTGAGTTCAGGAAGCGAGAACCCGAAGCCAGATACATCATGGAACATAATGTATTCGGTATTACCCATGATCATGTACTGGAAGCATTCTGTAAAAAATGGGGTCTACTGGACGCCATTACAGCACCTCTTTTACATCATCATATGTGCGAGAATGATGGCCTTGAGCCTCTGCATGAGCAGCTGTGTAAAATTTTATACTGTGCTGACTGGATGGCTGCGGCTTACACCAGTACCTATAAGAGTTTTGTCATCAATAAATGCCGAGATATCATCACCGATAATTTCCAGATGGAAGCCTCCCGTACCGAGGAGTTGCTGGCGGCGATTCCTGATGAAGTTGATGCTACGGCTAGAGTGCTGGGTATCAAACTGAGTCCACGTATTGAGTTCTCCCAGGTACTGTTCGATGCCAATATCAAATTATCCGAAGATAATCTGAACTTTCAGGAACTGACCCATAAACTGGAGCAGGCATTGCAGGAAAGGGATCGACTGGCCAGTGAACTGAACCGGGAGCTGGGTCTGGCCCGTGAAATACAAAAGAGTCTGCTGCCACCTCAGATGGGCGACAACTTCCCACTTTGTGGTATTAATATTTCAGCACGTGATCTATCCGGTGATTTTTATGATTATTTTACTTTGCCGGATGGCCGTATTTATTTCACCCTGGGTGATGTCTCGGGCAAGGGCGTCAATGCGGCACTACTGATGGCCAAAACCAGCAGTCTGTTCCGTTGTTTGGGTAAACGTATTCATTCACCGGGTGAATTGCTCAAACAAATCAACCTGGAACTATGTGAAACGTCTATCCATGGTATGTTTGTAACTATGATAGCGGGTATGTATTGTCCTGATAGCCGATGGTTGAGACTGGTGAATGCGGGTAATACACCGGCCTTGCTCGTTTCCAGAGCCGGCCTGGCCCGTGAAATTGGCGCCCAGGCACCACCTCTGGGTGTGGTCGTGGAGGCCGAGTTTCCGGAACTGGAATATCAACTGGGGGATGATAGTCTGTATATGTTTTCCGATGGGGTGACCGAAGGCTTCATCGCAAAAAAAACTACCCTGGGTATGAGTGGCCTGTTCAAATCAATTGTCAGCCTGTCTGATAAACTATCACCAGAGCAGCGAATTCAAAGGCTGGTGAGTCGTTTTCGATCAAGTAATATAGCCCTTAGGGATGATGTTACCCTGTTATTGCTGGAACACCAGGTAGATTAATATGGAACGTATCGAGCGAATTCATTTCCTGGCCCAGGCCGATAAATTGAAACCACTCAGGCAACTGGTGAAAGACACGGCCAGTGATCTGGGATGCTCGGAAACTAATCTTGACTGTATTGTAATGGCCATCAATGAGGCCTGTATGAATATCATACAGCATGCCTATCAGGATAATGAAAATGGCGAAATCATCGTTGAGATATGGAAAGCTTATGATGAAATGATTATCCGTATTTATGACTTTGCACAAAAGATTGACTGTAACCAGATTAAGTCACGGGATTTAGATGACCTTCGGCCCGGCGGACTGGGTGTGCATCTGATCCATAAAGTGATGGACAGTGTGGATTATAAAAATATTAACGACAATTTCGGTAACTTGCTCGAGTTAAGAAAAGTCATATCGGATAAAAATTTCTGTACTTTAAAATCAAAAGAAGACAATGATGAAATATCCGGTATATGAGCTCAATCGCTTCACTATTTTGTCTCTCACCGGGGAAATCGATCTTAATTGTTCGCCTCAGGCACGCAAGCAGATCTTACAGCACCTGGATCAGGGCCAGAACCTGCTGGTTGACCTGGGGCAGGTTGAATATATCGATAGTTCCGGAGTTGCCAGTCTGGTAGAGGGATTTCAATATGCTCGCAGCAGGAAACTGGAATTTGGTCTGGTAGGTGTGAGTAAAGCGGCCATGCAGGTATTACAACTGGCCCGTCTGGATAAAGTATTTCCCATTAAACACTCAGTCAATGATTTCATATAGCCATGGGTGGAATAAGTTTGAAAAAAATTACCAGCCAAATAGGACAACGCAGCATAGCCTCTATCGAGGAACTGGGCTATGCATTCATGTTGCTGCTTGAATCCATGCAATGGCTGTTGCTGGGTAAGTTTCAGCAACAGCCGGTAAGACTTCGACATATCTTTGCCGAAGCCATGCGTATTGGTGTACAGGCGATACCCATCGTTGCGGTGCTATGTTATGCAGTGGGCACCATGCTGGCTATCCAGGGGCTGGAGTCACTTAAGCCCTATGGTGCACAGTCAGAAGTGGTAACCGGTGTTGCCTTGTCCATTACTCGAGAGTTTTCATCGCTGATTATTGCCATACTGGTCGCAGGTCGTAGTGGTTCTGCGATTACTGCCCGCATTGGTACCATGCAGGATTCCCAGGAGATCGATGCTCTGCGAGTGATTGGTATCAATCCGATACGCTATCTGGCGGCACCTATTCTGGTGGCTATGATGATTATGATGCCGGGTTTAACTATTCTGGGTGATCTGTTTGGAATACTCGGCAGTGCTGTGTATACCAGTATTGAATTGCAGATCTCGATTACGGCCTACTTTGAACGCAGTTTTGAAATACTTGAGGCCTATGATGTATTTCAGGGGCTGATCAAAAGTGTGGTGTTTTCTGTGATTATCGTAGTGGTGGGGGTGAGTAATGGTTTTCAGGTTAAGGACGGTGCCGAGGGCGTGGGGCGGGCAACCACCCGTTCTGTGGTTCAGGCGATTAGCTTTATTGTCATAGCCGATATGATTTTTACTTTTTTCCTGACACGCTGATGGCCGAACAAATACCGCCAAATAATAAGGCCAATAACATTGTCATCGAAGTTGAAGACCTGGTGACGTACTACGGTGATCGTATGATCCTCAAGGGGGTTAATTTTAGCGTACGCCGGGGTGAAATTATGGTCATTATGGGTGGCAGTGGTGCCGGTAAAAGCACCCTGTTCAGGTTTTTGCTTGGGCTGAATACCCCCAGTTCAGGTTGTGTCCGATTACTGGGTAAGGACATTACTAATATGAGCTCGCAGGAACTGCACGACATGCGGAAGAATATGGGGGTGGCTTTCCAGGGGGGGGCCCTGTTTGGTTCGATGACGGTGGCGGAAAATATTGAATTGCCCCTGTATGAACATACCCGGCTTGATGCCAAAACCATGCGCGTTATGAGTCGCATGAAACTGGAAGTGGTGAATCTGGCAGGCTTTGAAAATCTGATGCCATCACAGTTGTCCGGCGGTATGACCAAACGGGCGGCGCTGGCCAGGGCTATTATCATGGACCCAAAATTACTGTTTTTCGATGAACCTTCAGCAGGGCTGGATCCGGTGGTGTCGGCTGAGCTGGACGAATTAATCCTGAAACTGCGGGATGCCATGAACATGACTATCGTGGTGGTTACCCATGAGCTGGAAAGTGCGTTTAAGATAGCCGACCGTATTACGGTTCTGGACGATGGTGAAATACTCATGACGGGTACGGTGGATGATGTTCGCAACAGCAATAATGAGCGTATCAATAATCTGCTCAACCGAAAACCCAGAGAAGAGCTGGTGGATATAGATGAATACCTGAAACGATTAACCGGTTATGATATGTAAATACAAAGACCCCGGTATTATCTTTAAAGGGCAATAATGAAAAAAGACACAATCAATTATTTTATGGTCGGCAGCTTCGTATTAGCCATGATGATACTTTTATTGTATGGCCTGTATCGAATTACCGGACAAACCGTGGGTGCTGTAGAGTATTCTGTTGTATTCGATAGGGTACAGGGTATTAAGGATGGCTCGGCAGTAACCTACGGTGGTTACCTGGTGGGGCAGGTGGATAGCCTGAAACCGATCAATGAAAATAATCGCACTCGATATCGGTTAACACTGAACATCCGCCGAGACTGGCTTATTCCTGATGACAGTAGCGCACAAATCATTCAGCCGGGTTTGATTTCTGAGCAGCAAATTGAAATTACAGAAGGTCATTCGGAACATAAATTAAAACCCGGTGACATGATCAATAGCCGTGAAGCGGTTGATATGATGGTGTTGATGAATTCTATCGGCAATGAGCTGGATAACTTTATACCCGCGGTTACCGGTGATGTACTCAATCTGCTGCAAAAACTCAATCAAACAGCCTCACAGGTAGAACAAATGTTCAGCGATAAAAACCGCCAGCATCTGGACAGAATGTTTGTAAATGTCGATCAGTCCAGCCAGCAACTGGCACTCATGGTCAGTGGCTTTGATAGAGTCAATCAGCAGCTGGAAAAATTGCTGGGTCAATCTGCCGCCCTGGTCAGCGACAACGACCAGGATATTCGACTGGCGGTGACCGAGTTACGTAAAGCCATGCTCAGTATTTCATCCAATATGGAATCCATTCTTTATAACCTGAGCAGTTCCAGTCGCAATATGAATGAGTTCACCCGTCAGCTACGGGATAACCCAGGCGTCCTGCTGGGTAGTAAACCACCGGCCGATATAGCCGAGGGACACAAATGAAATCTCTGCTGTTGAGTATCTTATTTATACTAGTACTGAGCGCTTGCAGTATCAGCGGTGAGCCGGTGCCCCAGGATCATTTTTACCGACTGCCACAGGTAAATATCGAAACCAGGAACACCAGTGTGCTGGATTCATTGCAGCTGGTTTCGGTAACCGCAGACGGCTTGTACAACGAACGTAACCTGCTTTATGTGGATGCATCACGACCACTGGAAGTCGGCCGTTACCATTACCATTACTGGGTTGAGTCACCGCTGACCCTGGTGGCTAAATACCTGGCTGAAGCCATTAAAACATCCAATGTGGCGATGCAGTTTACTGGACCAAAGGATAAAGCCAGTGTCAATGCCAGAATGTCGATACAGATAGTACGTTTCGAACGCATCATTGATGATTCAGGGTATTCGGTGCGGGTGGGCCTGTTGGTAGATATGGACTACAGGCAGGCTAATCCTGGTCACTGGCAGAAATTGTACCAGCTTGATCAGGCGGTGGATTCCAGTGATATGCAGGATTCTGTCCGTGCCTTCGGCGAAGCCCTGAACAGTATCAGTCGAATGCTGATTAAGGATCTGGGCAATCCCTAAAGTGTCGTATCTACTGCGGTGATGGCAGAATGGCAATGTATACTAAAAGTTCAAATACCACGGGTACTCATAATAATCTATTCCTCCGCTAAAGAAATTCTTATCCTGGCCGATAGTATGTATGGAAGTAAAACCATTGTCGGAGGACGTACTATGTCAATGTCTCAGAGTCAGGTGGAACAACAGCGCGGTGTGTATGATCGATTGGGAGGCGCCGTATTCCGAGATGCCAGTTTTGGTTTTATGCCGGCATTCCTGGATCTAAAAAGCCGAGAGACACATTTATCGGCCTACCATGACGGTGAACCTGCGATCATACATGTACTGGATGGTCTGCCAGCACACTGGATATCAGAATGGGGAACGGATGGCAGGGCGGTTGCGCTCAAATCCGGCGTCATAGCAGGCTTCATGCGCAACAGTCGGTTTTATACCATCAATGAGATTATGCATCAGTTAAGAGACTCCTAAGCATAATCTATTTTAGGCCAGCGACTGTTGCAGTTGCTGGCCATATTCTTTCAGCGCTATGAGTAATTGTTGTTTTTCTTCGCTTGCCAGGTCCGATTGCATTAACTCATCCAGTCGAGACATGTAGTTTTCCAGCGTGATACTGCCACCACCATCGGCATCTGTTAATCTTTGTTTTCGGTAGCTCTGCCACTGTTGCCGTTCTTCCTTGCTCAGGCTGTGCGGAAAGTTTCTGGCACGATAACGGAACAGCATGTCAGGTATCCGTTCATCATCGAAGTTGATATCTAATTGTGCCAGTTCAGAGGCGGGGGTGTCGCGAATACGATCCATGCGTTGTCTGTCTTCATTACTGAAAAAACCACCGCTGTATAAACTCTGGTCAGGATCCGTTATAGGTTCAAAGTTGTTTTCCCTGAAAACATCCTGTATTTTTTTTGTCAGGTCACCTGCCCGTTGGAGTTTTTCCAGGTGCTGCTGGTGTTGCTGGCGATCAATATGTGTACGTTCGGCGGAGGCATCATCCAGGGTATTGAGTGGTACCAGTACCGGGCATTTATTAATATGTACCGTTTTTAACGGGATGCGCTCCACGTTTTCCGCTAGCTCATCCCTGGGTGTGTAGATGTTTTCACGAATGGACTCAGCATCCATATCGATCAGGGCTTGCGGGTCGTAGCGTAAGTCATAAACAATGACGCCATTTTTATTGACTGGATGCTGGGCCAGTGGGTAGATCATCGCAGTATTGCAGATATCACTGGAATACATCCCTGAGCTATGCAACACCGGCTGTGGCTTGATGGTATTGAGCATCTGCGCCAGTTTA
>JBLYYN010000349.1:0-7923 GCA_048550535.1 Gammaproteobacteria bacterium | reverse complement strand
CCATGCTGAAGGTTCGAATGGAACTGGTTCATTTGGCACAATCGTACCTGGCACACTGGCTTCATTGAGCAGATTTCCCTGCCCATCGACCACAATACCATATGCAAAATCAGGATTATCCTGGCTATGCAGCATGACTTGAAGAGGCCCTCCCCGGTGACTGGGGAATGTCAGTTGTTCATAGGGCATACTCGACAATAGGCGGATGAGACTCACCCCCTGCGAACGAATTTGTGCTTCACGTGACTCCTGCTGGAACTGAAACAAGACTCCGACTATAAAAACAATCACCACAAGTGATGCTGCAATCATACTCAAGCCCAGGCGTTCACTGCTCCACAGATGTAGCTTCATCGTCTTTAATTTTTGCAACGACCTGACCCATGCATGTTGGAATCATTACCTCATTTTTCAGCAAGCAATGCCGATTTCTAAGGTCGAGATAGACTTATTGTCGACAGGCATCAGATAGTTCTACGTGAACAGACCTGGTAACCGTGATCTCGACGCGGCGGTTTTTCGCTCGCCCTGCCACCGTGGCGTTATCTGCAATCGGCTCATCCGACCCCCGACCCTGCATAGACACCTGCCCATGACTAAGTTTGAATGCCTGTTTCAGGTAGCCAGCTACATTTTCTGCACGAGCCTGTGACAGCACATAATTATCTGAATACAAGCGACGTGAACTCGCGCGGATGGGTGATGAATCCGTGTAAGCCACGACCATCAGTCGGGTGATTCTGTCACCCCTGAAAGTGTCCACAAACGCATCCAGTTCCTGTTGCGCAGACTCAGAGAGCAAGGCAAGATTATTGAATTTAGGGTGAAGCACATAACGGCCCTGCTCAGCAGCCTTATTCTGTGTACTAGCTGCATGCTGCCCACTGATCCGGCGTGGTTCCCGTTTAATCGCCAGATCAAGATACTCACCCATTCGCCATAATTTCAGCTTAAGTATAGTACAGGCTTGACCGACTAACCGTTCTGCAACCTCTCCTGTGGATTTGTTAAGGGTGTCGGCTCCATTTATGGCAATAAGAAAATCTGCAGTACGAATGCCCGCTTGTGCTGCTGGACTGTTTTCCGAGATACCCGTCAGCAAAGGGTAATAGTTGTTGCCATCGATGGAAGCAATGGCAAAACCAACTCCAATTCTTCCCGTACTGCGTGGGAATACATCAAATCGAAATTTCGATAATGGAATCTGCTTGATCAGGTCACGCATTATCAACTGGCTCGAAACTCGAAGATTTGAGTTGCTTGAGGCACCTGCGGCTATACCATTCCAGACAGTTTGTTTTGTTTTGCTATCGAATAAAGTTATTGCCAATTGGGGGTAGTAAAAACCACCTAACAGGCCTTGTGGTGCAGATGACAGCGACGCCGCATTTACGGATGCTGGCGACCCAACATAGTAGTTCCCCCACAAATGGACCTGATCCGAAAGGGCGGGCAATTCATCCAGAGCAGATACTCCGCCATACAAACTGTAGACTTCACCCGGCTCCCATAACGGCATAATTTTGATTTTTTGTCTGACAAGACTGGCCTGGTACTCAGAAAACCCATCGATAGTAGCAATTAAATCCGCTGACTCGGTCGGCGCGACAAACTGGTAACCACGACCCTCCAGCATGTTACGCAACATAAATAGCAGATGGTTTTCATCAGCAGGATTGTTGATGTGTGCCTGTTTGCCTGAAAACACCGATGTTGGCACGACCGTGAAGGTCCTGATATGGTCAAAAGAATGACCTAAGGATTTTACAATCTCGGTATCGGGTTTCCCTTTGAGCAGAGTAGGCTCTATATTATTCACTTGCAGATTGGTTGCACAGGCAACCAGCAGCATCAAGAGCGCCATTAACACGATACTGTTTTTCACTAGCCCTATCATCATTCCACCCTTCAGAAGCTAAGGCTCATTACATTAATCGTAAAACCTACGCATAAACCCGCCCCGTGATCAATCAACATGAAACACCTCATAATAAATACACCTGTCTATATTCCGACCATGACCCTGAAGACTGCAAAAAGTCATTTCTTTTTAATTCAATCGGCCCTTATTGGGTAAACTTATAAAAAACACAATTATCTTTCAGTTACACCTGGAAAGCTCAATAATACAGACACGGTTTCCACAACCTCCGCCATGCCATTTCAAGGCACTTTGTTTAAGCCTCGTCTTTCTTTAATGCCACATAATATAAATACGGCATTATTTATACCGGCGATATAATAAAAGATTAGTCTATTGTGGTGAAAAAAGAGAAATATATTTTGCATCAGGAGTGAAATTCTAAAAATACTTCACTAATAGAAAAAGCCTGAACAAATTAAAGCCGTAGCATATAAAGATTTAACTAAGCAGGAGCTCAAACGAAAAGTAATAAAATATCTCATTTAGAATAATGAGATAGAAGAATTCTTAAGAGCCATAAAAAGGGCGGTTAAACCGCCCTTTTTATGGCCCCAATTGTTTATCAATCTCTGAGTAACAGTTCTTCAGAAAAACCGTGACTTTCCAGTATTTTACGCAGATGTCGCAGAGCATCCATCTGTATCTGGCGAACACGTTCACGGGTTACACCCAGCTCACGACCCACTTCTTCTAAAGTGGTACGTTCATAGCCATGTAAACCGAACCGGCGGATCACCACTTCACGCTGTTTTTCTTCCAGCTGGTTCAACCACAGTTCCAGATTAGCCAGCACATCTTCATGTTGCAGGATGGATGATGGTTCAGGATTATTTTGATCAGGAATAATTTCCAGTAAGGGACGATCATTATCCTTACCTACTGGCACATCCACTGATGTAACACGGTCACGAAGCCCCAGCATTTTCTCAACATTTTCCACGGGTCTGTCGACCATGGCAGCGATATCTTCTGCCGTCGGCTCCATTTCCATGGTCTGTTCCAGTTTACGGGCCGCACGCAAATACACATTCAGTTCTTTAATAACATGGATGGGTAGACGAATGGTACGTGTCTGGTTCATCAAGGCCCGTTCGACAGTCTGACGAATCCACCAGGTGGCATAGGTAGAAAAACGGAATCCTTTTTCAGGATCAAATTTCTCAACTGCGCGGATCAGTCCCAGGTTGCCTTCTTCAATCAGGTCCAGTAGCGCCAGACCACGATTCATATAACGACGTGCAATTTTCACCACCAGGCGTAAATTACATTCGATCATTTTTTTACGGGCTGATTCTACGCCTTTACGTGACAGGCGTGAGTAATAGACTTCTTCTTCGGCAGTTAATAATGGCGAGTATTCGATTTCACGCAAATAGAGTCGGGTCGCATCGAGCTCTTTACGGTTTGTGGTTACTCTGGACTTGAATTTCTTTGGTTCAACTTTCTCTACAACTTCTGCGGTTTCCTCAACCTTATTAAGTTCTACAGTATCCAGCTCCTCATCTTCGACAACATCATCGAGTAGCATTTCCTCTTCCTGGATTTGCTCCTCGTTATCTCCGATAAATTTTTCGCTATTTTTCTTAGCGGCCGTCTTCTTTTGACAAATTGCAGTATTCATGATGACC
Organism: Gammaproteobacteria bacterium; assembly: GCA_048550535.1. Classification (GTDB taxonomy): domain Bacteria; phylum Pseudomonadota; class Gammaproteobacteria; order SZUA-229; family SZUA-229; genus CBDULX01. The sequence continues at coordinate 4,371 of JBLYYN010000349.1, read as the reverse complement.
CCCCCACTTAGATCCCATGTGATGTGTAACTTAGGGTATTAATCGATGTATTAATTCCCGCCCTCGATTTTCTTCAGTATTGATCGCCTAAATAAGACAGGCCTATTACTTCTTTTAAGACATACACTAAAGAATTTCAAGTAAAATGTGAAAATAAACTCATATTTTTGGTAAATAGCGCAAAGGATTCACCGGTTTACCGTTTTTGCGGATTTCAAAGTGCAGTTGCGCAGGGCCCTTCCCTATACTCCCCATATGTGCAATCACCTCGCCTGATTCTACGCTATCTCCTTCTTTCACAAGCAATTTTTTATTATAGGCATAGGCGCTTAGGAAGTCATTACTATGCTTGATAATGACCAGATTCCCATAACTGATGAGACCATTACCACTGTACACCACTCGACCACCCGCAGCAGCCTTTACCGGCTGCCCAGGCTGCCCCACTATACCAATTCCTTTACGCAAGCGATCCCGGGTGTTGAAGGTTTTTACCAGATTCCCCATGACCGGCCAGTGCCACTGACTGACCTTACTGGGCAAAGGTGCTTCTTTAACCAAAGATTCGGTGTGTTGTGAATTTTGTTCATTTTTTTCTACGCTGACGAAATTATGAGTACCGTAAGCGTGAACAGCCGGGGATAATCGTATTTCCTGCCCGGGGTATATTTCATAGGGGGGGCGGATCACGTTCCAGCGCGCCAGTTGCTGAGGTGTCAACTGATGTTCACGAGCCAGGGAGTACAGGGTATCCCCAGGCTGCACCATAAGCTTTTCTGGCCGGGCGACGGCTGGGGTTAAATCATCCTCTGAATCGATTTTAGAAGCACCTGTAGACCCTGGTGGTACATCTGCATCACCCGTTTCAATCTGTTCTGACAGTTCCCTGTCCAGAATTATCGATTCTCGATCTTCACTGCCGATGGTGCCATCCAGGCTATCCGGTGTCATACGAAGTCTTTGTCCAGGATAAATGGCAAAAGGAGCGCTAATACTGTTCCACTCGGCTATCTCACGATAATCCATCTCATAACGCCAGGCGATTGAGTACAGGGTATCACCCCGTTGCACCGTATAATCCAGTGGATTCCACTGGGAACAGCATTCACGCAATTCCGTGCAGCCATTCAGCCACAGCAGCAGAGGCAGAATATAAAGATAATGCTTGTACCCTGGATTATTGATTCTGGAATACATAAATACTGATAGCCAGTACTACCACTGACCAGCCCAGCCATTCTACGTAACGCCTGACCATAGGTTCCATCCTGGGTCCCGCCCAGGCGACCAGATAGCCAATCAGATAAAAATGGGCCGACCGCCCCAGCAAGGCCGCCAGAAAGAACGGGAACAGGGCCATAGACAGGGCGCCCGCCGAAACCGTAAACAACTTGAATGGAATAGGGGTAAAACCGGCAATCGCCACTGCCCAGACACCATACTGGTCGAACCAGTTGTGGGCGATCATATACTTGTCCCACCAGCCGAAACTGTGTATCCAGGGCTCTATCGCCGAAATCGCCAGGTAGCCCAGCAGATACCCCACCAGCCCGCCCAGCACCGACATCACCGTGGTTAATGTGACCAGACGAAATACCTTATGGGGCTTAGCCACCACCATAGGGATCAGCATTAATGCGGTGGGTACGGGAAAAAATATAGCTTCGAACACACTGACGCCGACCAGATAACGCTCGGCGTGTGGATGCGCCGCCCACTGCATGCAACGATTATATAAACCCTGAAACAGCATTAAACCAGAGCTCCGTTTAGCATAGGCACAAACCGAACACCTTCCAGCTCCTGTTCCACAAAACCATCAGCCTCACGAGTAATTTGCAGCAGGGTCTGGTTACCTGCCTGACTACCCACAGGAATGATCATAATCCCCCCAATCGTGAGTTGATCTAGCAGACTCTCCGGGATCTGCTCAGGCGCTGCGGTAACGATAATAGCCGGGAAGGGTCCATACTGAGACCAGCCCCAGGAACCGTCGGAATGTTTCAGGGCAATATTGTCCAGACGCAGCTGATGATAGCGTTCTCTAGCCTGCTTCTGCAGGGCTACAATCCGTTCCACTGAATAAACCTTGGGTACCAGTCGTGACAGTACTGCCGCCTGATAGCCGGAGCCTGTGCCGACTTCCAGCACCTTATCCGGCACACCTTTGCTTAACAGGGCTTCCGTCATGCGAGCCACAATAAAAGGCTGGGAAATAGTCTGGCCATGACCAATGGGCAAAGCCGTGTCTTCATAGGATCGACTGCTCAGAGCCTCATCCACAAACAGATGGCGGGGAATGGTACGAATAACGTCAAGAACCCGTTCGTCCTGGATGCCTTTTTCACGTAATCGCTGCACCAGACGATCACGAGTGCGCTGGGAAGTCATACCTATGCCCTGAACCAGGGGATCAGACAAATTCACATTAATCCTAAAACAAGGTAAAACATTAATTATTATCCACTAAGTTACTGTATTGATTTAACTAAATTTGATTACACGCTATTTTTCTATATTTGTTAGCCAGTCAGACAAAGACTTGAGGCTATCATACCGGGTTAAATCGATTTGCAAAGGGGTGACCGAAACAAATCCCTGTCGAATCGCGGCAAAATCCGTCCCCTCTCCCGCATCCTGCTCATCGCCCGGTGGTCCCACCCAGAAAATAGGCAAGCCTTTTGGGTCCCGTTGCCTGATAACCCCTTCGGATTTATGCCGCGCCCCCAGACGTGTTGCCTGAAAACCCTTAATCTGATCCCAGGGCAAATCCGGAATATTCACATTGAGAATGGTGTCCGAGGGCAAGTGATGACTTTGCAGGTGATCCAGTAGAATGTCGATAGCCCGACAGGCCGAATCATAATGCTGAGGCTCGAATGAACTCATGGAAACCGCTATTGCGGGCAGACCCAGAAAACGACCCTCGGTGGCGGCGGCAATAGTCCCCGAATACAGCACATCATCTCCCATGTTGGGGCCGTCATTGGGGCCGGAAATGACCATATCCGGCTCCTGTTCCAGTAAACCGGTGATGGCCAGATGCACACAATCCGTGGGTGTACCATCGATTTTATAAAACCCGTTCTCCGCCATCTGGGCGCGTATCGGCCGATGCAGGGTTAAGGAATTACTGGCGGCACTTCGATTACGATCCGGTGCCGCCACCGTCAGCTGGGCTCGTTTTTTCAGGCATTCGGCAAGTATCGTCAGACCCGGCGCCAGATAACCATCATCGTTACTGAGTAAAATATGCATGGGATAAATGTACACCAGAACAGCGTTTAGCAGGAAGATATCTGAAGCTGCGCAGTAAAATTAAGTATAAAGTGAAAAATCGATAATTATATGAATCACATTATTTTATAATGCCTGCAATGTCTTCTTCCGATAACAAAAACAATCACGATAATGACCTGTTCCAGCAGGCCATGGCCGATGTGACACCCCTCAAGCAGGATAAGGTTTCCCTCAAGCCTAAACCCGGCCCAATCAAAAAGCGCCCCCCAAGCACTCACCAGCAGCCCATCGTCGATACCCTGAGCGATGACTTCATACCGGAATGCGGTCAATTCCTGGAATTCATGCGCCCGGGTATTCAGAAGTCGCTGGTGAAACAAATGCGCAACGGCAAGTTGCCGGTGGATGATCACATCGATCTGCACGGTCTAAGCCGGGACAAAGCCAGAAACTATTTACTGGGCTTTATCCAGCACGCCCAGCAACAGGGATACAAAATAGTCTGCATCGTACATGGTAAAGGCTATCATTCAGAAGATGGCCGCCCGGTACTCAAAGCCATGGTCAATAAATGGTTACAGAATATTCCCCAGGTACTGGCTTTCACCACCGCCCAGGCCAAGGATGGTGGCACCGGTGCAGTCTATGCCCTGATCAAAAAACATCGCGAGAACGACTGAATTCCACATTGTAATTTGTGTGAAGCACTTAACACTAAATAAATATTCCCTGATTACAATACAGTCTCAAACAAAAACAAAAATGACCTGACAACAATTCTAAATGTTACATCATTACACAGTTTTCTGGCACAGGGAGTGGCCAAAGTTTATTTACTGAGTGGATAAACCGGAATGAGAGCTGTCCATCATTCCTGCCTCATACAACACCGAATCGTTGCTATGAGCTTGAATGATTTGTTACGCTGAATATCCGATAAGGCAATTCTGCTTTATTGATTTGAACAAGCCTGGACTTAATACCACAGATTAAAAAACGTTTTAATATAAACTGACAGTTGCTTATAGCTGCTGAGCCAGAAGCGGACTGATCAAAAATTTAAAACTTTGCCACAGAGGCACAGAGGGCACAGAGTTTTTATAAGTACGCCCTATTACAAGCACGACAGCT
>JBLYYN010000348.1:0-8284 GCA_048550535.1 Gammaproteobacteria bacterium | reverse complement strand
TGGATATTGCAGGCTTGCCTGGAAAACTGGCTGATTGTCAGGAGAAAGACCCTGCCAACTCTGAACTGTATCTGGTGGAGGGTGATTCCGCAGGAGGGTCTGCCAAACAGGGTCGTGATCGAAAATCCCAGGCTATATTGCCACTGAAAGGCAAAATCCTGAATGTGGAAAAAGCTCGGTTTGATAAAATGCTGGCATCAGCCGAAGTGGGTACATTGATTACAGCTCTGGGTTGTGGCATAGGAAAAGAAGAATATAACCCGGACAAGATGCGTTATCACCGAGTCATTATCATGACCGATGCTGATGTGGATGGCTCACATATCCGAACTCTGTTGTTGACCTTTTTCTATCGTCAAATGCCGGAATTAATCGAACGCGGTTATATCTATATTGCTCAGCCACCATTATACAAAGTGAAGAAAGGCAAGCAGGAACGTTATGTGAAAGATGATGATGAGCTGAATGCCTATCTGCTGCAACTGGCTCTGGGCAATGCCAAGCTCCATGTGGATGAAAGCACACCGGCTATTTCAGAAACCGCTCTGGAAGATCTGGCCCGCAATTACATGGCTGTCAAAACCGTCATTAAACGCCTGGCCAGATATTATGATGAAGGCATGCTGCAATGTTTACCCAATATTGTCGCGATTAACCCCGAAATTCTGAAAGATGAAATCGCAGCACTGGAATGGGGCAAGTCACTTCTATCGGCTCTTGAACAGATCAGTACATCCGGTGTGAAATATCAGATGTCCGTGGTCGGCCCTGACGAAGATAAGCTCTATGCGATACGCGCAGTGAAATTAGTCCATGGTCTGGAACATGAATTTATATTTGATTTTGAGTTCTTTAACTCACCGGAATATCAACTGATCGCAGAACTGAGCGGTAAATTACACGGACTGTTGAGTGACAATGCTTATATTAAGCGCGGTGAAAAAACCCAAATGGTTAGCCAGTTTTCCGAAGTTATTGACTGGTTATTTGAAGAAGCCAAAAAAGGACAAACAATACAGCGTTATAAAGGTCTGGGCGAAATGAACGCCGATCAACTGTGGGATACCACCATGAATCCTGAAACCCGTCGTATGCTACAGGTGCGGGTTGAGGATGCCATAGCTGCGGACGAAGTGTTCACTACCTTGATGGGTGACCAGGTGGAACCCAGACGTGAGTTCATAGAAAAGAATGCACTGTCGGCTATGAACATCGATACCTGATCACTCATATCAGGTACTTAAGATGATTTCACTTTAACTGTTGGTGATATATAAAATTAGATCACCAACAGTTAATCATTAATCAAGAAAATAAAAAAGTGCTTTTCATGGCACTTTTTTATTTTTAGTAGCTAGATTTAGTTGATGTATAATCGTTGGCCGAAGTTTTCTGGGCCAACTGATCCTGCTGCACCTGTTTCATCACCAGAACCAGAGCTTCAAGGTAAGGCACTACGCCATTTTTTTTCATGATTTTACGTCCAGTGGAACTGTGAGCAAAATTAATGAAATCTTTAATGGTTTCCACATTTTCACTCTGTGGATTATAAGTGAGAAAAAGTGGTCGATATAAAGAGTAGTTACCGCGCCTGATGCTGAGGTAATCGGGTTTCTTGCCATTCAGAGTCAGAATTTTAAGATCTCGTAAGCGGGCACTGCTAATACCGGTTATCCCAATAGCGTTTTCGTCTTCCAGTATTGCTTTTTCCAGTGGACCACTGGATTTAAACTCCTTTGTGTGTGCAAATGTTTTATCAGGATTGGCGAAAATGAGTTTACGAATGGTATAGCCTACGCCGGATATTTTGCCTTTACGTGTATACAACTTGATAGCTGTATCATCTCCACCTAACTGTTTCCAATTGGTGATTTTACCGGAATATAAATCGTGTACCTGTTGAAAACTAATATCCTGTACAGGGTTGTTTTTATTGACGATAACCACAAGTGCGTCCCAGGCGACGGGTTCAAAGGCTACGGATTTTTCCAGGTTATTACCGGGCAAATAATATCGACAGGCACCACCAATATCTGTGGTGTGGTCTGCGACCTGGCGAATACCTTTGGTAGCGCCACCACCTTGCAGGTTGATGGAAATTCCTTTTTTTATTTTATAAGCTTTAGCAAGATCCGTCATATAAGCTTTTTTACTGATACCACAACCGGACCAGTTGAGAGTGTTGGAAGTGGCAAAGCTATTATGAGGAATGATTATTGGTAGTATTAGTAATGTATAAAAGATAAAGTATCGCATATTCGATAGCCCCGGTTAGGCAACAGGAAATTATTTAAAAAATATTAAGCACTCCACGCTAGTGAATTGTAAATATACTTAATAAAAGTGGGGATTTTAAGATTTTATCATTTTTATTACTAATATGTTTAATAACATAAATGGATTCACATGTGAAGTAAAATCACAACCAACTGATTTTTAAAATAATATATATGTCTGAATTAGAAACCTTAATTGCTTCACTACCTCATTTTTCTGAATTAAATGTCATCGACATTGAGTCTGCAATCGATTCTATCTTGGAAAAAAACAGAATAGAAATAGACGATATCTGTAATTCATACAATAAAGTGCATGATATCAACTGGGACAAAGTGTGCGGAGTGCTGGAACAACTGGATAATCGATTATCCAGTATGTGGTCACCAGTACGACATCTGAATTCCGTCATGAACAGCGATGAGCTGAGAAAGGCACACGATGCCTGTATTCCCAAGTTAAGTCGATATGGAACAGAAATGGCACAAAATTCTGGCCTGTTTCAGATATATCAGAAAGTTCGAAACAGCCAGCAATACGAATCATTACAGCAGGCAGATAAAAAAGTTATTGAAAATGCCTTATTGAAGTTTAAGTTAAATGGTATTGCCCTGGATGAAGATAAAAAAGAGATCTTCAAACAGCACAAACAGGAACTGGCTGAATTAAAGACAAAATTTGAACACAATATTCTCGATGCCACCCAGGCCTGGCAGCTGCACATAAAAAGGGAATCAGATCTCGCCGGTCTGCCTGAATATGTTCGTGCCATGGGAAAACAAAATGCCAAATCTGAGAAAGAACCAGGCTGGATTTTCACTCTGGATGCGCCTTCTTATTTGTCTATTATGATGTTCTCAGATATCAGGCCAGTTCGTAAGGAAATGTATGAAGCCTATGTAACAAGAGCCTCGGATCAGGGGCCGGATGCCGGTAAGTATGACAATTCAGAAATCATGATGAAATTACTGGAGCATAGAAAGGACATGGCCAGGCTTCTTGGTTATGAAAACTATGCTGAGTTATCTATTGCGGATAAAATGGCTGAGAGCACTGAAGAAGTAACTGAATTTATGCATGAACTGGTAGCAAAATCCAGACCTCAGGCAGAAAAAGAGTTTCAGGAACTTAAAGAATTTGCTCAAAAAGAACTTTCCATCCATGATTTTTCAGCCTGGGATGTGGCCTATGCTGCCGAGAAATTAAAACAAAAAGCCTATGGCATTAGCCAGGAAGAGCTGAAACCCTTTTTCCCCGCACCAAAAGTTATTGCCGGCATGTTCGACATAGTGCATAAGCTGTATGGTATTGTCATAGAACAACAGAAAAATGTGGATGTCTGGCATCCTGATGTCAATTTCTACACCATCAGAGATCAGGCCGGAAAATTACGCGGCGGATTTTATCTCGATCTTTATGCCCGTAATAATAAACGGGGTGGTGCCTGGATGGATGAGTGCCTGAGTCGCGTGGTGAATGATCAGTTAAATCAATTACCCATCGCCTATTTGACCTGTAATCTGACGCCACCCGTGGCTGATGATCCCGCTTTGCTAACACATGATGAAGTGACTACCCTGTTCCATGAATTTGGTCATGGATTGCACCATATGCTTACCCAGATTAACCGAATGTTTGTTTCGGGTATTAGTGGTGTTGAATGGGATGCCGTGGAATTACCCAGTCAGTTCATGGAAAACTGGTGCTGGTCTAAACAAGGTTTAGACTGTATTGCCAGCCATTATGAGACTGGTGAAGCATTGCCGGAAGATCTGTTTAATAAAATGCTTAGTGCTAAAAACTTCCAGTCGGCTATGGCCATGATCAGGCAACTGGAGTTTGCGCTGTTCGATTTTAAACTGCATATAGATTATGGCACCGAGTCATTCAAGGATGTACAAAGCCTTTTGAATGAAGTACGCAAACAGGTAGCCGTCATCGATGTACCTGATTTCAACCGATTCCAGCATGGTTTTGCCCATATTTTCTCCGGCGGATATTCAGCAGGTTACTACAGTTATAAATGGGCAGAAGTGCTCTCTGCTGATGCCTATTCGAAATTTGAAGCACAGGGTATATTTAACCAGGAAACCGGTCAGGCATTTTTGCATGAAATACTGGAGAAGGGCGGTTCAGAACCCGCATCAAGCCTGTTTATGAACTTCATGGGGCGAAAACCCTCCATCGATGCTTTACTCAGGCACAGTGGTCTGTCCTGATCTGAACAGAAATCAATCGGCATGAATATGGAATATGTCTTGGGTGTCGCACTATCCTTTGCCACGAGTACGGGATCGCGAAACCTTATTCTTATTTTCAGTCACTCGTTTTTCAAGATGTTGAATGATGATTCCGGCCACATCTTTATTGCTGGCGGCTTCTATGCCTTCCAATCCAGGCGAAGAGTTAACTTCCATCACCACTGGTCCGTGATTGGAACGTAATAAATCCACGCCACATACACCCAGCCCCATAATTTTTGCGGCCCTGACAGCAGTGGAACGCTCTTCCGGTGTCAGCCTGGCCAAACTAGCGGTACCGCCACGATGCAGGTTAGATCGAAACTCACCTTCCGGTCCCTGTCGCTTCATGGCGGCGACCACTTTATCACCTACCACAAAGCAACGAATATCCGAACCCCCGGTTTCCTTAATATATTCCTGCACCATGATATTCGCCTTAAGACCCATAAAAGCCTGTATGACGCTTTCCGCCGCTTTGGTGGTTTCGGCTAGAACCACACCTATACCCTGGGTGCCTTCCAGTAATTTGATCACCAGTGGGGCACCACCGACGGTTTTGATTAAATCATCGATATCATCCGGGTCATGGGCAAAACCGGTGACCGGCAAACCAATACCTTTTCGTGCCAGCAACTGCATAGAACGTAATTTATCGCGGGAGCGGGAGATGGCCACAGACTCATTTAATGGCAGTACATTCATCATCTCAAACTGGCGTAACACGGCGGTGCCATAGAAAGTTATCGAAGCACCTATGCGTGGAATTACAGCATCAAAATCTTCCAGAGTTACACCACGGTAATGAATGGATGGACGCATTGATGTGATATTCATATAACAATGCAGAACATCAATGACCTTAACCTGGTGGCCACGGGCTTCTGCCGCTTCCACCAGTCGACGAGTGGAATAGAGTTTTTTATTTCGTGAAAGAATTGCAATCTTCATACTTGCCCTAGGAATTATGTTTATGCTGTTGACGGTTATTTTACAGGTTTTTTTCCAACCAGGTAGGAAGCTGCAGAGTTAACCAGAAATTGCTCAGAAATTGCTGTACGGCCAAGCAACATGCGAAACTTCATCGAGTCTCGATTGGTGAGAGTGCACTCTGCGCGCCAGGAGAAATTCCCCATTGTAATCAGGACTTCGATAACATAACGTTTTTCTGTGTGACCACCGGAATCGCTGACATCGCGTTGATCGATAACCGGTGCTTCACACTCAATGAATTGATCGGTATTACCTTGTATGGGATGTATGCCAAACCGTACCCAGAGTTTACCATCACGTTCGAAGGGATCCACATGGAAGGCATGGAGCGCGGATGTGCGAGCACCGGTATCCAGCTTGGCCTTAAGGTGAGGGATATTAAGTTCGGGCAGTGATAGCCATTCTCGCCAGCCGACAATCGTCAGGTGTTGGTGTTTGGTCATATCTATTCTTTCTAAGTTATTAAATAACTTTTTATTTCAGGTATCTGACAATTGTCCCGGGTGCAGAATGAGTTCTCTCAAACCCTTGCGGTTGTCAATAAGACATATATGAAAGTGCCGATATCACATAATATCAATTTTAAGATTGATCAGACCTGTTTAATCATGGGCGATGGTTTTATCGGTGAACAAATAATCTTTCAATTCTTTATCGAAGGCTGGATCCTGTCGTCGTATCCATTCCAGCACCATGGCAGCATGTTCTTTTTCTTCATCACGATTATGGGCCAGTATGGCTTTTAATTCTTTATTCTTGCAGGCATCGACTCTCTGGTTATACCAGTCCACCGCCTCAAGTTCTTCCATTAAAGATACGATTGCTCTATGCATATCTCGAGTGTCATCGCTGAGTTCATCTATGGATTCATGGTAGCCTTCATTTGACATAATTTATCTCTCTCTACTGATGTCGGTTAGTCGATTAATTGTTTGCACAATATACACTAGTCGTCCTAGACCCTATAATTACAGTTTATTGTACCTGACAATTCCTGAAAACATGAAATATAAAGATCTGCGGGATTTTATAGCGCAACTGGAAGCCAGGGGCGAACTGAAACGAGTCACTATGGAAGTGGATCCAGTTCTGGAACTGACCGAGATTTGTGATCGTACTCTGCGTGCTGCTGGGCCAGCACTGTTGTTCGAAAATGTAAAAGGATCAGAGATTCCGGTATTGGCCAATCTTTTTGGTACTCCTACTCGTGTCGCTATGGGAATGGGCGAAGAGTCGGTGGATGCCTTGCATGAAGTGGGTAAATTACTGGCGTTTCTGAAAGAACCTGAACCGCCGAAAGGTATGAAGGATGCCTGGGAAAAATTACCGATCTTCAAACAGGTACTGAATATGGCACCTAAGCAGGTGTCAAAAGGTGATTGCCAGAAGTTTATTATCGAGAAAGAAGACGTCGATCTATCTAAAATTCCAGTGCAAACCTGCTGGCCAGAAGATGTAGCACCGTTGATTACCTGGGGACTGGTAGTTACCCGAGGGCCTAACAAGGAGCGTCAAAATCTGGGTATTTACCGTCAGCAGGTGATTGCCAAAAATCGGGTGATTATGCGCTGGTTGTCCCACCGGGGAGGAGCGCTGGATTTCAGGGAATGGCAGCAAGCGCATCCTGGTGAAGCTTTCCCTGTTGCCGTCGCCCTGGGTGCTGATCCGGCCACTATCCTGGCAGCAGTAACTCCGGTACCCGACACATTATCCGAATATGCTTTTGCGGGCCTGTTACGGGGCAGTAAAACCGAAGTTTGTGATTGCAAACTCAGTGATCTACAGATTCCGGCGTCAGCTGAGTTTGTGCTGGAAGGCTTTATATATCCCGATGATATGGCAGCTGAAGGACCCTATGGAGATCACACTGGTTATTATAATGAGGTGGAGAAGTTTCCAGTGTTTACCATTGAAACAATTACCCACCGCAAAGATCCAGTCTATCACAGCACTTATACCGGGCGACCACCAGACGAACCGGCGATCTTAGGCGTGGCCTTGAATGAGGTGTTTGTGCCTATTCTGCAAAAACAGTTTCCAGAGATTATAGATTTTTATTTGCCACCGGAAGGCTGTTCCTATCGGATGGCCGTGGTAAGCATGAAGAAACAGTACCCAGGCCATGCCAAGCGAGTCATGATGGGGGTATGGTCGTTCTTGCGTCAGTTCATGTATACCAAGTTTGTCATTGTAGTGGATGAAGATGTGAATACCCGTGACTGGAACGATGTTATCTGGGCCATGACTACACGCATGGATCCGGCCCGTGATACTACCATTATTGAAAACACGCCTATCGATTATCTGGATTTTGCATCCCCAGTGTCCGGGCTGGGTTCCAAGATGGGCTTAGATGCCACCAACAAATTACCCGGTGAGACTGACCGTGAATGGGGTAGACCCATTACAATGGATCCGGCAGTTAAACGGCGAGTGGATGAGATGTGGGATGAACTGGCTATATTTTCAGGTGAGAAAGAATGAGTGACAAGAAATATTACGTTAAAATAAGTGGAATTCACGGCAAGGGACTGTTTGCCTGCAAAACCATTAAAGTGGGTGAGGTGATTGGCAGAATAAAATATAACCCTACGGATGAAGATGGCCCCCATGTATTGTGGGTCAATGACCAGGGTATTCTGGTGGAATCAGATCTCAAATTTATTAATCACAGTGCCAGACCCAACGCCTGCTATTGTGAAGATCTTGATGTGGTGGCGTTGAAGAAAATCCATAAAGATGAAGAAATCACCCACGATTATGGCGAAGAATGG
>JBLYYN010000347.1:0-15794 GCA_048550535.1 Gammaproteobacteria bacterium | reverse complement strand
TTTTGCCCATGAGAGGGTACGAGTGTGACGTTAAGTGGAGGTCGGTTAACACCGCATAGCTGCCATCCGACATTTATAACTGAATGATTTATATAAGCGGCCATTCACAGAAAATAGTTATTTCACTCTTCTTGTAAGTGATTGATATAAATGGGAGTACGGTATATGTTATCTCCTAGAAACCCAATGACAAGGAATTAGTTCCGTCTTTTGCCCCTCAATAACAGCACAGGTTACATCTAAGTGACTGATTTATCATTAATTATGGTATGAATGTGGGTGGTATCACTAAGCGATAACAGGAAGGAGTTCCGTTAAACAGATGTCATACCACTTAAAACACTAATCTATGAGAATACACATAACTGGAAATGCAGGCAGCGGTAAAACAACTTTAGCTAAAGAGCTAGGAGATTTTCTTAAATTAGACGTCTACGGGCTGGATAAGATTGTTTGGATGCCAAACTGGAAGAAAACCTCATCTGATAAAAGAAAGCAACTTGAGCATGAGTTGGTTGACAAACCCCAGTGGATAATTGAAGGCGTTTCTTCGATTGTGCGCCAATCATCAGATATTATTATTTTCTTAGATTATCCGCGTCATATATGTTTGTTTCGATGCATTAAGAGAAACTGGAAGCACCTCTTTACATCGAGGCCAGAGCTACCAGATAATTGTCCTGAAATTAAAATAATACCGCAACTGCTAAAAGTAATTTGGCAGTTCCCTAAGGTAGCTAAGCCTTTTATTGTTAAGGACTTAGGTGGTAAGAGTTTCGTTACAGTAACTAATACTTATGAACTTAATGAGCTTATTAACGAGATAAGGTATTAATGAAAACCGGGTCACGGGTCAGAGAGAAATTAATTCTAATATTAGAAGCAATTGCTCTCTGGTACCTATTTTCATGCAATGCAGATAATAAAATACAAGGGAGATTAATATGGAACCTATTTATGTAGCTGTCATTACGTTACTACTGATCATAATTGTTTCCGCTTTATGGTTTTTTGGTTCAAGATATTTGGAGCAGAGGAGAGAGAGAAAAAGAAATGTCGACAGAGCTGTCGTTGAAATGGCGTTAAAGATTGACCCTTTTCAATTTTCTGAAAAACAAAGGAATGGTATTCAGGATGAATTAGATGCCAACAAGTGAAAGTGATTTGTCTTCGTCTATAGATGCAGCATCAAAAACTTTAATAGAGATCACAAGCCTAGATAATCAAGTTTTATCTGATCATTTGAAATACTCAGAATGGGTCCTGGGTATCTCTACAGCTGGCTTCGCTCTGATAGTAGGCCGATTTGATAAAATCATTGAGACATCTTGGTTAAATAATGAGTCAACAGAGTTATCAATATTAACGGCAGCCTGTGTTTTATTAATATGTTCAGCTGTCAGTGGAGCATACGTAAAAATCAAAATTGGAACTGCAATGGAGTTTGGCAGGAAGCGCCTTTCAATGGTTTTACAGCAGAACCTTGAAATTAAGCTCGGTATAAATGAAAACTTTGATAAAGAAAGTAGTAACGAAAAAAATAACAAGAAAAATAGCTTACGGTCACTTTTTACCCAAGAAGCAGAAAAGACTTGTTGGCGTGTGTACAGATCATATTGAATTGTGCTCTCGTCAATATAAAAAGGTATCAACAATTCAGCAAACAACTACCATGATTGCTTACTTGTTAATATTTATAGTGTTCATACCCGCATAAAAAGTTTAATCTGTACACTTATGCATAACAACGTGCTTCAGCAGACGCCAAAAAGCGGCGCAGCTGAGCTTAATCGTTATGTGTAAGACAAATGAAATATCTCATTAGTACAATTTTAGTAGCAATTGGTCTGGTCATTATCGAAATAATTGGGGTCAGAGTTAAAAACTCTTAAGGTCTGCTCCTGATTGAAAGCAGAATTATTTTAAGAAAGCTTTAACTGTCGTTTGTATCTGTAACTACAGAACAAATGCCTAAGCCACATCGCTTTGCTGTTTAACTAATTCCCGAGCCTGCTGTTTCATCAGTTCAACAATGGCATAAACCCCTACGTGTCGATTAGGGGACAGATTTTCATCCAGGTTGAGGCGTTCGAAAAATTCATCGACATCGAGTTTATTGATTTCATCCAGCGTACTGCCGGAGGTCAGTTGGATGAGCAGGGCCAGTACACCTTTGATGATGCTGGTGTCGCAATCGCCATAGAAATTTATTATTTCTGGTTGCTTTTCATCATGGTATGCGTGTATCCACACCTGGCTCATGCAGCCTTTGACTTTATTATCCTCGGTCTTTTGATCCCCTGGCATGGGCGGAAGATGTTCGCCCAGTTCGACCAGATAGGCATAGCGTTGATCCCAGTCACCCAGTAATTCAAATATATCAACGATTTCATCGAGTGTGGTCATAAATAACGGCCTGATGTTATTTGTTGTAATTATACGGAGAAGGACTCACCACAACCGCACATGTCTTTTACATTGGGATTGATGAAATCAAAACCTTTGTTGATCATATTGGTTTTATGGAAATCAATGGTCATACCATCCAGCAGAGCCAGTTGCTCTTTGTCGACCACTACGGTTACACCTTTGGTTTCGAACACCACATCGTTGTCTTCTATTTCATCGGCATAATCGACCACATAGGCAAAGCCGGTACAGCCGGATTTTTTGGCGCCCAGTCTCAGGCCTACACCCTTGCCTCGGTTATTCAGCATGCTTTGTACATGTTCGATAGCAGAATCTGTAAGTTCAATAGACATAAAACCTCCTAAATTAAAATAGACCTAATGTAAGTCTTGCTTCATCAGTCATTAATTCTTTGTGCCAGGGTGGGTCCCACACCAGCTCGACTTTTGCATTGGCGACACCTTCGACCGCTTTGATGGTGTTCTCCACCTGGCCGGGTAATGTTCCGGCCACCGGGCAGGCCGGTGCAGTTAAAGTCATGGCAACATTTACTTCCTGTTGCTCATTGATATCAATGCTGTAAATCAGGCCCAGGTCATATATGTTGACCGGTATTTCAGGGTCATAGATGCCCTGAATGGCTGCAATGATCTTTTCTTTCAGTGGCGCATCTGGTATTGCAGGCGCCGCTGACTTTGGCTCATTGATGATCGGTTTGTCATCGATTTCACGCTTGAATATGAGCGGTTTGGTTACCATAGTTTTGTTCCTGGCTTCTCGATATTACTGTCGTTGACCAATGTAAGTTGCATATGTAATAAAGTACATTTCTAGTGACACTCTGATTAATTCAAAAAATGTCATCCCGAACGAAGTGGTGGGATCTTAACTGTTTAATATGTTGATATGCTGTTCAACATAAGATTCCTCGACAATTGAGTCTTTTCGGGCTATTTATGCCCTCACGAGACACTTGTTCTTCCATGAACATCGTCCAGGTATTGTTCTACCTCCTGCCTTCTTGCAGTCGTCTCTCTCTCTCTCTGTTCAAAATGACGCTCATCAGTCTGTCACTAGAGTTCAGTCAAGCTGTTATTAATTGATGACAATGTGTTCTGTAAAACATCATCCACATAAATTCTTAAAGCTTCTATATCTATGGTGTTAACGATCTCATCGGCGAAACCCATGCATAGCATTTTATGCGCTTTATCTTCGTCTATGCCCCTTGAGCGCATATAGAAGATCTGTTCCGGTTCCAGTTGTCCGACGGTGGTGCCGTGGCTGCATTTGACATCATCGGCATAAATTTCCAGCTGTGGCTTGGTGTCGACTTCGGCTTTTCGAGTCAGCATCAGATTATCATTGGACAGATGTGCATCGGTGCCCTGGGCCAGTTTATCGACATAGATTAAGCCATCGAAAACCGCACGACCTTTACCGTATAAAATGCCTTTGAAGGTATGCTGGCTGGCACAATTGGGTGCCTTATGCTGTATGTTTAGATGACAGTCAGTTAACTGCTGGTCACCGACCATATACAGGCCATTCAGATGGCATACGGCGTGCTCATCCTTGAAGTCGACATTAAAATCGGTTCTTGCCCAGGCGCCACCCATGCTGATCGTGGTGTCTTTATAAACACTGGAGGCCTTCTGGTTGAGGAATATGCTGCCCAGGTGAAAGGCCTGTTTGCACTCGTCCTGTATTCGATAATGTTTGAGACTGGCGGACTCATCCAGCACGATTTCGGTGAGGTTGTTATTGAAATACAATGACTGGTCTTTACTCAGGTAGCGTTCAATCAATGTGGCACTGGCATTATTTTCCAGCACCAGCAGGTTACGCAACTGGATCATCAATGATGATTCTATGCTGTGATTGATATAAATAACTTCTATTGGTTTATCCAGTTGCACACCCGGAGCAATATGCACAAACAGGCCATCATTGACCAGGGCGGTATTCAATGAGGTGAATATCTCCTGATTCTGGCGGCTGGCATGACCAAACCAGGTAGACAGCGATTCCGGGTCTGTCGCCAGTGCCTGACGTAAACTGGTCAGTTTGACGCCTTCGGGTAAGGCATCGATATTGCTCAGGCTGTCAATACAATGTCCATTGTTGATCACCAGACGATAACTGTCGATGCCATCCAGCAGGTAGTCATCGATATCCAGCTCAACCCGTTCCGAGGCTTTTGCCTGAACCGGTTCAAAATCAGTATCGAACAGTTTGTTGATATTGGAATAGCGCCAGTTTTCCAGTTTACGCTGGGGTATGGGTAATTTTATCAGGGCATTTCTGGCTTCACTACGTGTGTTTTTTAGCCAGTCTATGTCGCTGAATGGCAGCAGGTTTTCTGACTTGTCAATCAGATCCTGAAACCACTGCCGAGGATCTTTGGTATTGCTCATGCGACGGCTCCTTGTTCCAGCCACGCATAGCCTTTTTCTTCCAGTTCCAGCGCCAGGCTCTTGTCACCGGAACGAACGATTTTGCCATCGGACAGAACGTGAACATAATCGGGCTGGATATAATCCAGCAGGCGCTGGTAATGGGTCACCACAATCATGGCGCGATCTTTATTACGCATGGCGTTGACGCCTTCGGCCACGATACGCAGGGCATCGATGTCCAGACCGGAGTCGGTTTCGTCGAGGATGGCGAGTTTGGGTTCCAGCATCGCCATTTGTAAAATTTCATTGCGCTTTTTCTCACCGCCAGAGAAGCCGGAGTTGACATCACGCTTGAGTAATTTTTCATCCAGCTTAACCAGTTGGGCTTTCTCGCGTACCCGTTTCATAAAAGCCACGGAATCCAGTTCCGGCTCACCATTGGCCTTGCGAATGGCATTCAACGACTCTTTCATGAAAATCATGTTGTTCACACCCGGTAGTTCCACCGGATATTGCATGGCCAGGAAAATACCCTTGTGTGCACGCTCTTCTATATTTAAGGAGAGCAGGTTCTCTTCCTCGAATAAGACTTCGCCATCCGTTACGGTATAATCTTCTCGGCCGGAAAGGATGTGTGACAGGGTGCTTTTACCTGCGCCGTTGGGCCCCATAATGGCGTGTACTTCGCCAGCGGCCACTTCCAGGTTGAGTCCTTTAAGGATTTCTTTATCTTCAATCGATGCACGTAAATTTTTAATTGATAACATGTAATAGTTCCTCGCCCAGGCTTATTAACCCACGGCGCCTTCAAGTGTAACGTTTAATAATTTTTGAGCTTCCACTGCAAATTCCATGGGCAGCTGTTTAAATACTTCTTTACAGAAGCCATTCACAATCATGGACACCGCATTTTCTTCCGATAAACCTCGTTGCTGGCAGTAAAACAGCTGGTCTTCACTAATTTTGGAAGTGGTGGCTTCGTGTTCAACCTTCGCCGTGGGGTTGCTGACCTCGATATAGGGGAAGGTGTGGGCACCACAGCGATCACCAATCAGCAAAGAGTCACACTGGCTATGGTTGCGTGCATTTTCAGCCCGCTGAGACATACGCACCAGTCCGCGGTAGGTATTCTGGCCTTCAACCGCAGAAATACCTTTGGATACAATGGTGCTTTTAGTATTGGCACCTATGTGGATCATCTTGGTGCCGGTATCGGCCTGCTGTTTGCCGCGGGTAACGGCTACTGAATAAAATTCGCCGATGGAATCGTTACCGCGCAGTACACAACTGGGGTACTTCCATGTGATGGCGGAACCGGTTTCCACCTGGGTCCATGAAATATGAGAACGATCTCCACGACAGTCGCCGCGTTTGGTGACGAAATTATAAATGCCGCCTTTACCTTCGGCATCACCGGGGTACCAGTTCTGCACCGTGGAGTATTTGATCTGGGCATCTTCCATGGCGATTAGTTCCACCACCGCGGCATGTAGCTGGTTCTCATCCCTCGTTGGGGCGGTGCAGCCTTCCAGGTAGCTGACATAACTTTGGTCTTCAGCCACAATCAGGGTGCGTTCAAACTGGCCGGTTTTAGGTTCGTTGATACGGAAATAGGTGGACAGCTCCATCGGGCAGCGCACACCCTCGGGTAAGTAGACAAAGGTACCATCGGTGAACACGGCGGCGTTCAGGCAGGCGAAATAATTGTCGGTGTAGGGTACAACCTTACCCAGGTATTTTTGCACCAGTTCCGGGTAATCCTGAACGGCTTCCGACATAGGGCAGAAAATAACACCGGCATCGGACAGTTTGTCGCGGAAGGTGGTGGCCACCGATACACTATCGAAAACCGCATCCACCGCAATACCGGCCAGTGCCATCTGTTCTTCCAGTGGAATTCCCAGTTTATTGTAGGTGTCGAGAATTTCCGGATCAATTTCATCCAGACTCTTCGGGCCGTCGCCGACTTTTGGGGCTGAAAAATAGGAAATGGCCTGGAAATCGATGGGGGCAATGTTCAGGTGAGCCCAGTCGGGAGGGGTCATGGTCAGCCAGTGGCGATAAGCCTTGAGCCGGGCTTCCAGCATCCACTCGGGTTCATTTTTTTTCGCTGAAATGAGTCGTATCGTGTCTTCGCTCAGACCCGGAGGCACTGTATCGGATTCGATGTTGGTAACAAAGCCATGCTCGTAACGGCTATCAATAAAATCATCTACTACATTCTCAGTTGAACTCATGATACAGGCCTCCGAAGCCATGCCTGACTAATTTACTAAGTCATTATATACGGTCTTATATGTTTAAATTCAATACCTTAACTTGTAGGGTTATTCCTGACTAAAATACTCAGGTATTATGTTGTTGAATGCTGATTGAGTCAACTAATTACCTGAAAAAATACCTGAGTATAACTTACTGAAAACCATGGTAATCTCAAAGTGGTTTTCTTTATTTAGTGTTCAGGCGGGCTTAAGCCATAAATAAATTCTATGATGTACGAATTAAATATTTTTTGATATTTATCACTGAGACATCATCCTCAGCCGACCAGGGAGACCAGAATCTAAGCTTAAAAGCATTAGTCCGCAAATAAACGCGAATAAACGCAAATATATTTGAATTGAGTGTAAGTTGTAATATTTATTATCTAATAAGGTTATGCTTAAATCTCGTGATATTACCAGCCTATTCGTGATTTATTCCCTTATATTGAAATAAAAGATTTTATTTGCGTGTATTCGCGTTTATTTGCGGACACAAGTTTTGAATTGGATTATGGGTTTTAGAATGTTTAGAACTATTCAGTATCCTGTTCTGAGAATATTGGAAGTTGTACCTGTATGCACAGTCCACCGGTAGACTGGTTAAAAGCCATGATCTTGCCGCCATGTAGTTCAACTGCGCGTTTGGCAATAGCCAGTCCCAGGCCGTAACCAGGGATTTTAATATTTTGATTGTTTTCGTCAATACGCACAAATGGCTGGAACAGTTTAGATAGTTTTTCTTCAGCTACGCCTTTGCCCATATCGCAAATAGTCAATCCGATTTGGCTGTCGTTGTGTTCTAGATCAATACTTATCTGACTGTTTTCAGGTGTATGGAACAGGGCGTTGCGGACGATGTTTTCAATGGCTCTTCGAAGCAGTTCTACATGTCCTTTAATGACGACTTCTTTATTGCCTTCATAAGCGATGCTTTTGTTCATATTTACAGTTTCAAAACGTGCATCTTCAATTATGCTGGTGATCAGGCCATTAATATCAAAATAATCATTATCTATTTCAATGGCGCCAGCTTCCAGTCTAGACAGTGTTAGTAACTCCCCGACCAGTTCATCCAGACGATGGCTTTCTTTTTCGATACGCTGTAAAAGTTCGTTGATACGTTCTGGTTGTTGACGACTCATCTCTACAGCCACCTGCAAGCGCGCCAGTGGCGAGCGCAGTTCGTGAGAAACATCATTCAATAATCGTTTCTGCGATGAAATAAGAAGCTGGATCTGCTGTGCCATATAGTCAAAATCCTGACCAAGGTCAGCTATCTCATCCTTGCGTGTGCCCATAGATGGCATAACACGAGTATCCAGTTCGCCATCAGCAAATTGACGACTGGCAAGACTGAGAATACGCAGTGGTCGGGTAATGTACCAGGCCAGTCCGGCACAAAATATGAGGCTCACCAGGAATAGCGCCAGCAAGGGTATAAATGGCAAATGATTGACATAAAAAGGATTATTCATAGCTGGATGATCACGACGCGGTAGAAAAAGCAAATAGCGATTGCCGCCAGGTGTGGTGACTTGCTGTGTCGATGACTCAGAGTCCTGCAGTGCTTTGCGGGCTTTTTCAAGCATTACATAAGGCACAGGTCTATCCAGTAAATCTTTGCCCTGATCATTGACGATCATGATGGGCATGGGGCGTCCATGACGCCTGGTGCGGCGTTCGGCAACTTCCTTCAAGGCCGGTTCACCACCATAACGCAGAATGTTAGCGATATTGGTTATCCCCATATCGGCCCTGGGGGAGTCAACCAGTAGTTCCAGTTGTTCTATGCGGTCTCTGTTATGCAGCCAGACCAGGCTGCCCACCGTCAGGCCTACCAGCAAAAGGGTAAGCCAGAAACCAATGAAAATTTTCCAGAATAAACGGCCCATCTTATTCGCTCGCTAATTGATAGCCCTGGCCACGAACAGTAATGATCAATGAATCCGCACCCTGTTCAGATAATTTTTTTCGTAAATTGCTCATATGCATATCGATACTGCGGTCATAACGGGTCAATAGCCTGCCCAGAGCCTGTTGCGACAGCAATTCTTTGCTAACTACATTGCCCGACTGCTGGACCAGTGTTTGTAATAGATTAAATTCTGTACTGGTGAGATCCAGTGCATGGCCGTCAACGAACACGGTTCGTGTCGTGGGGTGAATTTCCAGGGGGCCGATTGATACTGTTACCGGTTCTTTGTCTCTGGTGACTGATATATTCTGGCTGCGACGTAGTATCGCTCGTAATCTTGCCAGTAGTTCACGTGGATTAAACGGTTTTGGTAGATAATCATCGGCACCGATTTCAAGCCCAACAATGCGATCGATATCATCACCCTTGGCGGTTAACATGATGACGGGCACCGTGGACTGGCCACGAATCTGTCGTAAGGCCTCGAAGCCATCGAGTTTTGGCATCATTACATCAAGAACTATGGCATCGAACTGTCCGGAGAGGGCGGATGTTACGCCGACTTCTCCATCGAAAACCCGCTCGGTACTATAGCCTTCTGCCTGCAGGTAATCAGCCAGCATTTCCGAGAGTTCATGATCATCATCGACAATTAATATTTGAGCCATAAAAACCAGCAGTGTGTGTGTCTGATTTTTATTGTGGCATAGATTATTTTCCTTTTCCGGTGTCTTTACAGGTCTTTACATAGATTTACATCAAGCTAACCCAACTTTGCACTGGGTTTGCGCATACTACTGTTCAAGGATAGCAAGCATGTTGTCCAGTATGAAATTTAACAGACGGAGACATATCATGAAAAAACGTAATTTAATAATAAGCACAGTTCTGGCCACTAGCATTTTAAGCGTTGGTGCTATAGGTGTTGCCAGTGCCTGTGGCGGTCCAGGTGGCGGATTTGGTGGTAAAGGTCACGGAAATAAGATGATGCATGTGGTTGAAAAGCTGGATCTGAGTAAGGAACAAAGAACCAGTATCTGGAAAATTATGGATAAACAGAAAGATACCATGCGGGCTAACAGGGAAGAAATGTATAGCATCCGCACAGCCCTTCGTGATGCGGCCGGTAGTGAAAATTATGATGAGGACAAAGTACGAGAACTGGCCAATAAAAAAGCCAGTATGATGTCCAATATGATCGTACAGCGTACTCAATCCATGAACCAGATCCAGAAACTTCTCACTCAGGAGCAGCAGGATAAGTTTAATGAATTACAGGACAGGTCATTCGGACGAGGTCGTTTCTGATACTAACCCAGGGAGGCTATGAGAATTTAATAAAGCCACAACATGATCCAGTGTTATTTCATCTATGAAAGACACAGAGGTCGTGCGGTGGCTTTATCTAATATGAGGGGGGCAGTAATGATAGTTGAGTAATATGTAATTCATTGGCTACACAAGCCCTGGTATGAGGATCTTTTGATTCATGTTCATATCTGCTAGTTCCTCGTCTACAGTTCAGGTTTCTTACTTTGCTAGAAGCTATACTGAAATCGTTCGCATTAATCCTGATAATTCGCGATTGCACCAGGGGCCATACTAAGGTATCTGCTCCATTGCATCTGGCATAGGAGAATTTGTTGATGTTCCCATGGGCTTAGTATGGTTTTATGGGGTATAGCAAGCAAAATACCGATATATTGTGACAATACAGACATTTAGCGTGGCATGCAGAAGCCAGATATTATATCCTCCGGTAAAAGTCTGAACATGAAATTGCCGTACTGAATCAGCTCTATGAAAATAACCGTCAGTGAATTACTTGTTAAATATCTCGAACGATTAGGTGTTGAAACTATTTTTGGTATGCCGGGTGCCCATATATTGCCGGTATACGACTGTCTTTATGATTCGACGGTGAAAAGTATTCTGGCCAAGCATGAACAGGGAGCGGCCTTTATGGCCGGTGGCTATGCCAGGGCTTCAGGGAAAATAGGGGCCTGCATTACCACCGCTGGTCCCGGTGCCACCAATCTGGTGACCGGTATCGCCAATGCTTATGTGGATAAGCAACCCATCCTGGTGATTACCGGTGAAACACCCACCCACATTTTTGGCAAGGGTGGACTTCAGGAAAGCTCCGGTGAAGGTGGCAGTATCGATCTGGATATCCTGTTTAAGGGTATTAGCAAATACAACAGGATTGTCGAGCGCACCGACTATCTTGCCCATGTGCTGAACCGTAGTTCAAAAATTCTTCTGTCTGATAATTCCGGGCCTGTGGTGCTCACCTTTCCCTTCAATGTGCAGAAGGAAATGGTCGATGACAGTATTCTGGATAATATCAAAACCGAAAAATATATCTGCAGTCACCATGATGATTCGATATCAGTAAAGTCATTGGCTGACATGATTAGCAAGGCCCATCATCCGGTTATTGTTGCAGGCTATGGTTGCCTGCGGGCGAATGCTCAGGAACAGGTGTCTCAGCTGAGTGATGCACTGAGTATTCCGGTGACATCCAGCCTCAAAGGCAAAGGTGTGATCAGCGAACAGTCTTCATTAGCATTGGGCAGCCTTGGTGTAACCTCGTACAGCCCGGCATATAAGTATATTGTCGATCAGTCAGACCTGGTAATTTTCCTGGGTGCGGGTTTCAATGAACGCACCAGCTATGTATGGAAAGATGAACTCCTGCAGGGCAAAAAGATCGCCCAGGTGGATAACAATATTGAACAGCTGGAAAAAGTGTTCAAGGCAGATGTCGCAGTACACGGTGATATTAAGTCGGTGTTGCAGGCGGTGCTGAATAATATTCAGCAGAAAACAGACGGACGGGAAAACATTGTTAAATTACTGAAACAGTATAAGAAAGTTGAGCATGAGGCTGGAGATAGTGATTATCAGGCCTTTAGATCGCGTTTTCCAGTGATCGAAAAATGCTTTTCTGAATTAGAAAAACAGTTTCCTGAAGAGATTATGGTGTTTGACGATAATATTATATTTGCTCAGAATTTTTTTAATGTATCAGCTGCAAATCGATATTATCCCAATTCCGGCGTATCTTCGCTGGGGCATGCTGTACCGGCTGCCATAGGAGCCAGGTTCTCTGAAAATAAACCGACATTTGCCATCATCGGTGATGGTGGTTTCCAGATGTGCTGTATGGAAATCATGACGGCGGTTAATTACGATATTCCACTGACCATTATCCTGTTTAATAATTCCACCATGGGTTTGATACGTAAAAACCAGTACCAACAGTATGAGCAAAGATTTTTAAACTGTGACTTTATCAATCCGGATTATGAGTTTTTATCAAAATCTTTTGGCATGAATTATATTCGGGTCAATAATGAAAACGACCTTGATGGCTTATTTGCCAGCCTGGATGTCAGTAATTCAATCAATCTTATAGAAATCATGATTGATAAAGACCTGTTTCCCACCTATTCATCAAGACGTTAATCCAAGTGGCACAAATGGTTTTATTTGATCACTCAGGAATTGAACAGCTTCTTGATCTCTACAGTAACAAGCATGAGCTGGCGAAACTACAGGCCCGGCTCAGTGCCATATTAGCGAATGCAGACAATGCCTGTGCCGACAGTTTTCTCGATTTGTATCAGCAAGCCATTCCAGTAATTGAGCAGGAATTATGGGCGGGGAATGTTAAATCATTACAGCTGGATCTTTATCACAGTATGTTCCAGCAAATGGAGCAGATGCTTGCTAGCCGCAAATATGATGAGAGACATAATTTTATAGTGGTAGTACCTGTGGCCGACAGGCCTCAGCATCTGAATAGTTGTCTGGAGAGCCTGCTACGCCTGTGTGAAAATTTTAATTATGGTGGTTTTAATAGTCAAACATACAACAAAGTTCGGGTACTCATTGCTGATGATAGTAAGTATGAAGACAATATTCAGGCACATCAGAAAATTGCCCAACAGGCGACCCTAAAAGGTTTGCATACGGATTATTTTGGTCAACAGGAACAAATTGATCAGATCAAAAAATTAACAGCCGAAGACAGGAACCATTTATCTCAAATTCTGGGTGATATTGAATTTTCTGCCTTTTATCATAAAGGCGCGTCCATTATGCGAAATATTACTTACCTGAAGCTCAATGAAATGAGCCGGGATAGTGATCGATTGCTGTTCTATTTTATAGACAGTGACCAGGAATTCAGGGTTAAATCGCGATCTATTCAGGGTGAGCAGGATGTCTACGCCATTAATTATTTTTACCACCTGGATCAAATATTCAGTAACAATGATATTAGTCTGTTAACAGGTAAAGTCGTCGGTGATCCACCGGTATCCCCTGCGGTGATGGCCGGTAATTTTCTTGAAGATGTGACGGGTTTTCTTCAGCAAATGTCTGAAATTAACCCTCAGGATAGTTGTCAGTTTCATAATTACAGCCGAAATAACCTGGGCGATGCCTCCTACCATGATATGGCTGAGCTGTTCGGATTCAAGACTGCCACGGAGTCTTATACCTATCATTGTACGATTGAAGCTAAGCATAACCACAGTCAGTGTTTTTGTGATTTTTCTGAAAAACTCAATCGGTTCTTTTATGGCGAACATCCAACCCGTAAATCCTATTACCAGCATGAAAATCTGAAGGATAGTATCAGGCCTGCGAGGACTGTCTATACCGGTAATTACATATTTAAGCGGCGTGCTTTAAGTTATTTCATCCCTTTTGCGACACTCAGGCTTCGTATGGCGGGTCCTGTATTGGGGCGTATCATAAAATCAGAAATCGCCGATAGTTTTGTGTCTGCTAATCTTCCTATGCTGCATAAACGAACAGTAGACGATATCGGTCAGTCTGAATTCAGGCCGGGAGTTAACAAAAAACAATCTGTTATTGATCTATCTGAAGAGTTTGAGCGCCAATTCTATGGTGATGTCATGTTGTTTACCATGGAAAAGTTGCTTGAGTTGGGTTATCTTCGGGAAAATATTTCAGATGAATTGATTAATACCTGTTTATTTGATATTGAGCAAAGTCTGTACCAGAAATATGAAACCAAACATCGACAGATTTTGCATAAACTGGCTACACTAGTGGCTATTTTTAATGATGCTGCATACTGGTGGAATAAAAGCTCAGATCTAGGGTCTTGCAGAGCTAATTTTAGCCAGTTCATAGCCAATATTGAACATAATTTCGGTGAATATTCAAAAGCATATGAACTGGTTATGCAGACCAGTAACAGGGACATGCGTAATCAGCAAATACTGGCTGAAATAAAGACTTATGCCGAAGATCGATCAAACTGGAATAAATGGGTTCTAGCAAAAGATGAATAAATTCAGCAACATATTCATACTTAATACCGGACGTTGTGGCTCTACCACCTTCATACAGGCCTGTAGACATATATCAAATTTTTCAGCATTACATGAATCTAGATTGACTTATACGGGGTCGCGACGCTTTGCCTATCCTGAGAACCATATAGAAGCTGACAATCGACTATCCTGGATGTTGGGACGACTGGGCAAAAAATATAATAACAGGGCCTTTTACGTTCATTTGAGCAGGGATGTTAAAATAACCGCAGACAGTTTCGCCAAACGTAAAGAATTTGGCATCATGAAAGCCTATAGGGAAGGCATCTTGCTGTTTGGTGAGGAGCACCAGTCATCCAGGGAAATAGCACTGGATTATATCGACACTGTAGAAAGCAACATTGAACTATTTTTGAAGGACAAAACAAACAAAATGGATTTTCATCTGGAATCAGCCAAAAAGGATTTCGAGACCTTTTGGGATAAGATTGGTGCCGAAGGGGATTTCGATGCCGCACTCAAAGAGTGGGATACCAATTATAATGCTTCGAGGAAATAAACAGCATAAGGTGTAAGCTGACCATTTATTTTCGTTTTCTTTTTATTCTCTTCAGCTAGATCTTTTTATTGATTATTAATTTCGAACAGCCGCGTTCAGTTTCGATATATTCATGCTTGATATCAGGATATGCCTGCAGCCACATATCAACTATAGCTTTCTCATCATCTCTTGCAGCATCATCCAGGAAAATAACACAGTGGTCGGCAAGTTGCTGGTAGAGCAGGGGTAACGCAGGAAACCGGGAGTTTTTTTGTAGAAAGCCAGGAGGACCATCAATTACCAGCATGTCTATTGATAGCTCAGGTAGTTTGTTTATGCTGTACCACATAAAATCATGCTTATTAATGCTTTTTGACTCCAGGGGTGCATCGATCACTTCTACGTATCCTCCAAGTCCAAAGTCTGTCAGTTGCTGTCTGGTTTTCTCTGCATACTCCTCCTCGTTTTCCAGGCTATGAATATGTCCATGGTGGTTGAGCTGACAGCATCTTGCGAGTATTAGAGATGTCAGGCCACTACTGCATTCAACGATACTGGAAGGACGGGTGTGAAGGCAGTGATTGATGATTATTTGAAGGAAATCAGCAGCAGCAGACCAGTTTTTATCATAGGGAAGTGGCTGGTCAAAGTTTAGCTGTTGCTGAATGGATTGATAGGATGTCACTATTGTCTCGAGTGTTTATCTGCTATATATCAAAAAATAGTTTGTTTCGTCGGATTATAGTGTTTTCCAGGTCTTGAGAATAGATAAAACAGTATAAAAAATAAGCACCTACTGTAAAATAAAAGTAATTAGAATGTGTATCAAACGGGAGTGAAGATCCATGGTTGATTTAGCAAATGCCCGAATTGCTATCATAGGCCTGGGTTATGTCGGTTTGCCACTGGCTGCTGCATTTGGGAAGCTATTTCCGACCATTGGTTATGATA
>JBLYYN010000346.1:0-5637 GCA_048550535.1 Gammaproteobacteria bacterium | reverse complement strand
TGCCAGAGTGCCTATTTCAATAGACCTGATCTGAAAAATCGCCGCCTTTTTATGATGTTCTGTCACCGCTCACTCCTTCGCTATTTATGCCTGTTTAGCGCCGGAAAGTTCACTTTCGCGAGGCTACCAATGGCTTCCGGCAATTTGAATCATAATCTAGATCGATTCTAAGTTATTGATATATTAAGTAAAAACAAAGAAGAAAGAAATTGATTCTTTAATATTGTAGTCAGATTTCTTACTTGTGTGTAGAAGAATAAGGTATCACATGTCATTTCATAAAAACCTAAAATCAAAAACAGCTCTCAATTCACCATTCGTCCGCCTGAATTGCTTAGAAAGACGGCTTGCCGAACTTGAGCAAAATAATTCCAACGCAGCATGAATGCAGAAGCCCTGCACGCCCTATGGAGCCTTGTGGATGCCTATCTGGAGAATACTGACGCTACAGCCACTTGCATTAGAAGTGCTGGAAGATCAGCGAGAACAATTACATAAGCAAATTTCATGCACATTTTACCCTTAACCCATCAGCTTCACTGCCTGGAGCCTGAGTATAAATCATTGATAAAAAAGGAAATTGACCTATGACATTCAAAATGTCCCGGATGATTGACAATAGCGGATTGCCACGAAATATATCTCTAAGGAAGCCCTGATTAATTCAGAGATTCCGCTTAAACAGGGCCTGAAGCTGTATCCCTTCGACCGACCACAGCCTTTCCTCTCATTTTTTTATTACGCAAACCCCATATACTGATAAGACTCTCTAAGTCGATTACACACTTTTAACCGGGGGGCTTCGCATTCAAATGTGTTCAACCCACCATATCAAGCCTATTAAGAAGGATGCAGACATGTTAACTAAAACTTCCAATGCTAATGCCAAACAAAACTATCTGAAAAGAATGGAAGATCATTTCGAGCGCCTAAATAACAGTTGGCAGGGAAATGACATTTTTTCCGGCAGAATGCCGGATAAGGAAGCCATCCTGTTAAACAACAATGATTATTTAAGCCTGTCCAATCACCCCTATGTTGCTTCGCGCCAGGCAGAAGCGCTAATGACCGAAGAAGCGGATCTTGTCGTATCCAAGGTTTTTGCACATGTCGAAAGCCCGATTGCCGTGCTTGAGCAACGCTATGCCAAGTTCATGAAATCAGATGCCGTGCTGCTGACTCAGTCGGGCTGGTATGCCAATGTCGGCCTGCTGCAAACCATCGCCGATCCGAATACCCCTGTATACCTGGACATGTTTGCACATGCATCCATCTGGAAAGGCGCTGAACTGGCGGGTGCGCCGACCCATCCGTTCCGGCATAACAGCCCAGGACACCTGGAACGACTGATTAAGACGTATGGTCCGGGCGTTATTGCTGTAGATTCAGTGTACAGCACCAACGGCAATGTATGTCCATTGCGTGATATCGTTGCCATCGCACGGGCTTACGATTGTGTTCTGGTAGTTGACGAGGCCCACTCGTTGGGTCTGTATGGTGACAAGGGTGAGGGCATGGTGGTGTCCATGGGGCTGGAGAATGAGGTCGATTTCATCACCGCAAGCCTGTCGAAAGCCTTTGCCCAGCGGGCCGGCATAATCACCTGCACCAGGGATTTTTCCAACTACTTCAAGTACACATCCCACCCTAATATTTTTAGCAGCGGTTTCCTGCATCACGAGGTGGTTGCCCTGGATGCGACCCTTGACCTTATCCAGCAGGTCGGCGATCGCAGGGATCGGCTGCACAATAACACCGCTTACCTTCGAGATCGGCTGACCGAAGCCGGCTTCGATCTCAGTATCAGCCAGTCGCATATCCTGCCTCTGGCAGCCGGCCGTGAGTCCAGCTTACTCGAGATTCGTGATTTTCTGGAAAAGCACAGCGTATTCGGGTCCGTGTTCTTTGCCCCGGCCACACCCAAAAATAAGACCTTAATGAGGTTTACCATGAATGCCAAACTCTCCAGGGATGAGCTGGATAAAGTGACCAGGGTATGCAGCAAGCTGCAGGATAATGTAATACGAGCATCGAAACTGTCTGCTTGAGCCAGGGACGGCCCCCTGCAGACTCATCGCCTCCAAGGAAGGTATCGATGCTTTAGTGTTATTTTCGGAGCGAGTCAGAATCGACCGGGTTATCGCTCGGACGCTTATGGCCTTGACAGTCCACCACCTGGTGCATCAAATCACCGTACTTTTCCGGCTTATGGATGAGACTGCAGTAATATTTACCATTGTCGCCTTCGAAAACATCAGTAGGCTTAACCAGATACTTTTCCAGGTGCCTTTCACAGCTCGCATCATAGGCACCCGCTGTTTCCCAGAAATCAGGTAACGCCTGGTAACTCGATAAGCTGTCAAGCAGGTAGGCGGGAGCCGATTGAGCCTGTGCAATACCCCATTGAACCTTCAATTCATCTTCGGTATAGACCAGCAGGTGATAATAGTCGTCATTACTGTTTCCCATCATCAGCATCCCAGCTGGCGAGGCGGTTAAATAATATTCCCTGATTTTCAGTCGCTCACACAATTCCAGATAAAATTGAGCAAATACGGCATCGCTCATAAATGGTGGTAGATTCACACCGGACGCATAAAACTGGCGTTTCATCTCAGAAAAATACGCGTATTGATGTTCCTGAAGAAAGACCAGTATTTTATCGACAAGATTCCGATCGCCCTTCTCAAGGTAACCGTGCACCAGCCCTTTATTAAAAGCATCGACAATGTTTTCATCGTTAAACATGCCGGTCAGCAGCACCTTTTTCACATGGCTGTCGTTTATTCGTGCACATAATGAAAGACCGTCCAGCTCGGGCATCCCGTAATCCACCACCACGACCGAGACTTCATCGTGACGATGGCTGTTATGAATATGCCCCATTACATCGAAAAACACACGGCCGGCAGATGGCACGGATAACGAACCAACCGCAGTCTCCGCTTCGGTTCGGTAATCGCTGTATATCGAGCGATTTTTATTCCGCTCACTGACATCCGCCAGTAGTTGCCGCACATTGCTGTAACACTGTATACGAAATTCGCTTTGCAGTTCGACACTCATGCTCAAGGCATTTAAGAAATGATGGTCATCGTCGATAAACAACGCAGTGGTGGGATAACAGCAGGGGTAGATATCAGCCATGATCGGGTATCCTCGGGAAAAACAGGACGAACTCTGTATATTGATGCTCTATTGAATCAACACTGATGCTGCCGCCAAAACTATCCATAACCTTTCTGCAAAACGCCAGCCCAATACCGCTACCTCGCCCGGTCTGCATGGATGAATAAAATCGCTTAAAAACATGGGGCAGGACTTTTGGACAAATACCCGGCCCGGTGTCCCTGAAGTGCAGGTAGTGACCTTGTTCAGACTCGGACGCATAGATTCGAATTGAGCCTTTCTGCGCCTGACGAATATGGTAAATGGCGTTTCTCAGCAAATTCAGCAGCACATGCAACATGAGTACATCCGATCCGTAAAAATCGAAATTACAGCTGCTATCCCATGAGGTGATTTTACTTTCCTCGGGCGTTTTATGGGGATATTGATCCAGGGCATTTTGAATACAGTCGGCCATGTTGTGAATGGAAAACTCGTCCGGCTTGATATCTCCGCTTGAAGAGTTATGCAACAGCATATCGATAGTGATCAGTGCGTTGGAGGTCATGGTGTCTATGGTCTCCAGCGTTTGCGTCAGCTTTCCATAGAAAGCCGGGTTGAAAGGCTCGACGACGCCCTGCTCCTGGGCTCGGTTGTGATCCTCCACCAACTTCGGCAATACCGCATTAATACTGGACTGAAACGCGCGTATACCAGCGATCGGCGTACGCAGCTCGTGGGCAATGTTCCCGCCAATGGCCACCATCGCCGCCTGTTTTTCCCTTACAATAAGATTCTTCTTGTAATTGAATACCGTGCCTGCAACCAGCAGGAACAGATATATGGGGATCTGAGGGTACAGATCTGGAGGCAGGGGCCGGGAAAAACCATACTCAAACATAAAAACACCATATGCCAGAAAGGCGCCGATAACAAACGTCAGCATATTGATGAGCCAGTCGTAGATGGCTACGATCATCAGGGTAATACAGGCCATCATGGACATACCCCAGATCATGGAGGCGTCATTTTTCAACAGCATGTAAGTAAAGAAAAATGGGCAGGCGTATATAAAGGTGATCGTCCAGTAAGCCGACAGGTACTTCTTTAAGTGCGGCGGCCAACGGCTGTGAAATAGCAGGGGAATAAACAGGGCCGCCCCAACCAGGCGCAACCACAG
Source organism: Gammaproteobacteria bacterium (assembly GCA_048550535.1). Lineage (GTDB taxonomy): Bacteria > Pseudomonadota > Gammaproteobacteria > SZUA-229 > SZUA-229 > CBDULX01. The sequence goes on along the minus strand of JBLYYN010000346.1, from coordinate 1,349 downwards.
GTTTTCATAAGGCTGCGGATACAGGTAATGCCATACAATATAGTATGCGGGAAAGCCAAAAATCGCGATCAGGGCGATTGCCAGCAAGTTCGGCTTGCTGATTTCGACACTCTCGTCTCTGGCATAATAAATACGCTCGAGCATGCGTTGAGATATACTTTTAATGTCCGGCTTCATAAGACTTTGTCCGTTACTCTCCCAAACTCGAGGCGCCCCCTGTTTGATATACTCCACGCCATGGGCTTAGCTGATCATTTTAGAAATTCATTGTCAGTGCATTGACCCGGACGATTGAGGCTGTGCTTAAATTCATACTCATGCAATAGCTTTTTGAATTCACCATCAGTATATTCAATACCTCGATCTGTGTGAAGTAATATGCTTATGGGGTAATGTCGTTATTTTAGTGCATACTGCATCGCTGCTCGTGTTAATTGGGTGGTACGTATGTGGGGCAATGACCAGCCAATAATACTTCGTGAATAGGAATCCATGACTGTTGCCAGGTATTGCCAACGACCATTCACCTTAAGTTAAGTGACATCAGCAACCCATACCTGATTAATTGCCGTTGGCTTATCCAGTTTTCTTTATAGATTTTCGCCTTGCGACTGAAAACGTTTTAAACCGTGCTGGCGCCGAGTCACCCGTACAACTCGTCCTTTTAATCCAGATTCTCTCATCAGGCGTTCTACACGTTTTCCGCCCAGGCTAATTCCTTGATTTATTAGTGCTTTAAATACCCGTGGGCTACCGTATCGTCCACCACTTTTCCTATCTAAACAGTCTTCTCTCCAGAAGAGTTTTCATATCTCGACGACCATCGACACACAAATGAACTATTGCTTTATTCCCTGCAACCTCGCAGATAACTCTGTAGGTTTTAAATATAACCTCCCTAAATTCTTTGATGCCCTGGCGACTCAATTCTGGGGGATAATGGCCTCGCTCAGGCGTTTCATCTAATGTCAGGATCAACTGCTGCAGCTTATCCAAAACATGTTCTGCATTCTGGAGCGTGTCTTTCTTTGCTATATAATCGTAAATATCCTCAATATCTTTTTCCGCTTCAGATGTGAGCCTGACCTGATATTTTTTCAAATCTGCGTGTCCTTAATATTTTTCCTAATATCAGCAAATGCCTTTTTCGCAGTTTTGAATTTACCATCAGCATAGGCTCCTTTACTCTGCGCAATCATTTTGAGCATTGCCAGAGACTCTTGATCTTGCTCGTATTCCGCTACATCGAGAAGAACTGCTTTTGCTTCTCCATTCTGTGTTATAACCATCGAAGAATGATTTTCATGCACTTCTTTAATGGCTTCAGCCGTATTTTGCTTTAAGTAGCT
>JBLYYN010000345.1:0-8870 GCA_048550535.1 Gammaproteobacteria bacterium | reverse complement strand
AGCAGATGCAACACTCGATACTGGTGGTTGGCTAGACCTTACCAGGCAAGGACTTTCACCCTGCAAGGTGCACCAAGCTTCGCTTGGCGCACTAACGGTTGAGCCCACCGGTGCAAAACAACGAAGCTGTCAGGTGTCCGAGTGGGGTGATTGCTTAGCCCTCAACTCAGCCCTAAGTATATCGAGGACTCCTGGAGGAATAGTATCCCCCTGGGCCTCAAGGTGTTCTAAGAAGCTGATGGTAGTGATCTGCTGCTCACGTGAAAGCCGGACCCACCATGCTGCAAAGCTTGGTCGGGAAGGATTATTTTTTGGTGGAGTTAGCTTATAAATAAGACTAACTGCAATACCTGAATCTTCAAGCGCTGCAATCATGAAAGCAGGAAGAAAATAAGCAAATGCTTCATTGGAAAGGAAGTTAATGCTGGCACTATGGTCCTTTAATGTTTCAGCATTAAGCTGAGTCCACTGGGCTCCTGGAAACACCTGTTCCGCGCCCTCGGTCCGTGAAGTGACAAACAGCTCACCTGGCGCTAGTTGTGTGCCTGAGAAAGCGTTATGAATCATTTCTTCTATGTCCATTTCGGGGTTAACGTTTAGGGTAAGCGGCCAAGCTGGTTGTTTAGCTTGGCCCGAGTGTGTGCGGTTTTGTGCACACACGACTTCACCGACTTGTTATGGATCCTTATCAACGATTGTGCCATTTTCGTAAAATAATATTTTTTGAGTGCTTCTATCACTATAATTGAAGTAATCATCACTACGCCCAGATCTCGGGTGCCAAAATATTCCATTTTTTATTCCATTCTTATAGTGACCGACACTATGGACTGGCCAGTGATTAAATATTGGCTCTGAGCATTCTTCACATACTGCTAAATGAAATTTACCAGTAAAGAGTTCGTTGTTGCTTTTATATCTAACTAAACCATCACTAGTTTCATACAGCTCTAACTCATAATTTGTTCCTGGATTATCACAACCAGAAATTAACACTATGAAGAATATTAGCAAAAACACGTCCCATATGTATTTCATTTTTCATTGATTCCATAACGCCGCAATTATCGGACCTGGCAAGTATTCAATGACCTGCTTCTCAAGGCCATTGCTTTCCTGGATCCGCTAGATAGCTTTGTTAGCTTTCTTTGCATTTTCAAATGAACTTATCCTGTTAACCGGCTCCATTCGAAATGTCTTGAACAAAAGCTATTTTGTTACCTTCAGGGTCGACAATTTCAGCCATCTTTATAATTTCAGGATACTCAATTATTTCGCCAAGATCTAAATTGGCTTCTGAGCAGACATTACGTTGTGCTTCAATGTCATTAACACCAATAACTACTGAAGTGACACCTGCCCGCTCAAGGTCGATGCTAATTTGAATCCAGGCATTCTCCGCAAGTTGCCACTCTGCTACTCCTTCGACTGGTACCACGTCCGCTTTTCTTCCAAGTAACTTTTCGTACCAGGTGATGGCTTTATCGTGATCCCTAACTGGAACTACCGCAATAACGCTATTGATATTTGCACTCGACATATATTCATCCTTTGTTTATAGCTTTTTAACTTGGCACTTTTGTGCGCAACGAGTAAAGCTAACGAGGCTGTAGAAAAACCCAGATAAATCAAAACAGATTCCAGGCACTTGAATTGCCGTACCATCTCAATGCTCTGATATATTAGATTATTCTAAAGCCTGAATAATTTTAGTGCCCTTATCATGCCCAAATGGATGGTTTTCGTCCAGTGTTTTACCTTATTGACCGTAATGCTGAAATATCTCGATATTTTGGACCTACAGTACAACAACCACTGGGCATTGTTCCTGGTTCAGGTATCTTTATTGACTTCGGATAGCTATTTTTGATGTTTCCCTGGGTAAAGGCAAAGGAAAAGACCTGACCTTTAGCTTTCTCTAAGGGCGTGAGAGGTCGTTCATGATTGGTTATTTTTTAATCCCTCCATCCCCTTTAACATCCCCTTTAACACCCCCTTTAACACCCCCTTTAACACCCCCTTTAACACCCCCCTTTAACAATAATAATATCTGCGCTAGTCAAGCTCGCGGTAACGCAAAGTAATGAAGTGGTTAATAAAGAATGCCGAGTATTCATATTTATTACCTTTAATTGGATTCAGTTCTATATGGCCTAATAGAACTGCCTAATGGCCGTCACTAGCTCTACGGTATGGATAAACAAAAAGTTGCGATCTTTTTAAAAAAATGATGATTATTTACGAGGAGAGATTCGGTCATATACCTGTGCCTTACACTCCCAGCTATGGACTATTTATTAATACAGATAATTTATAACCTCCTGCTTAATGCTAAATTTTTAATTCATATTTAATTTCAGTTGAATGAAGTGAATTCCGAAATATTTTTATTCTGCTGCAACTTTATTCACGCAGCACCGTAGTTATTTATATCACTTCCTCCGCCTCGTCAATAAGGGCGGCTAAAGTGCAACGAATTATTTAAAGGAGTATTAACCATGGCTAAACTGTTGATCGGAAGACTGCAACCACGATTGCTCGGCATAGTATTGTTATTAGCTGTTACCCTTAGCGCCTGCGCTACGGTTACTAAGGATTGGCAATTACAACAAACACAGGACAATTTAAGATACTACACTCGCTTGGGGCCAATGGAATCTCTTCCCGAGTTTAAAGCCACTATTGACGTAGATGCTCCGGTAAATAAAGTGATGAACTTCATGATAGACTTTAGTCGGCACCCCGAATGGGTACACGGTTGTAAGCAGAGTAATGTCATCGCCCTAGACGATTTTAGCACAGCCTATATTTATCAAGTAACCAAACTACCGATAGTACGTGGCCGAGATATGATAATGCTGGCCAAAGTCGTACGAGATAATGAGCACAACCAAATCGCCATTAGCCTCACAGCCATGCCCAGCTATTGTGATAATAACAGCGAGAGTAATTGTGCCCAAACCCGTAATTCCAACTATGTGCGCGTAGAGCAAGCCGCTGGTACTTTTTTACTTAGCGCCAAGGGTACGAACAAAACACATATTGAATGGACTCAGTTTATCGACCCTGCCGGCAGCCTGCCTGATTGGTTAATAACGGCAAACCTGTCTCAAGTGCCGACAAAATCACTGCGCCGCCTGAAGCAAATAATGGAAACTAGATTTTAAATTGGGCACTGATTAGTCCAGATGTGCCTTGGTCGCAGTGGACTTAAGCACGGGGGAACGAGCCATCGTGGCAAATGAAAACCGAGCTATTTTACTCGACGACAGTATTGGACAGGGGCCAAGCTTCCCTGTCTCTTCCTCCTTTGTACTAGACAATGAGAACGATATGGGTATTTTTGTTGACCAGGTGTTCAGTGCTCTTTTTGTCATTGACTTGAGCACGCAGGAGCGGGTCATCACCTCTTGGGGGCGGAAAAAAGGGATTTGCAGGGTTTTCTGAGTAAGGGGTTCTGAATTTTATATTCACTTGAAAAGCGAGCTGCAAAGCTTGCTTTTTTGTTTCAGCTACTTTATCAATAACACCGTAATGCGATTGTAAGCAATTTGTATTTTAACTATAAATGACTGTATGGATAGCTGTGCGAGCATCGACTTAATTATTGATTGGCAAAGCGGGTAAGAGGAAAGGCCTCGTTAAACGTTAGCCTGGGGTTTTACTCCATAAGTTGCCCCTGCGTGAAAAGCGCAGCTCTGAAGGCTGTACACTTACAAGTTATATAAATACTGCAAAAACACACGCCGCTCACTGGCATAAGCATCATCACTGCTGGAGAAATCCGCATAACGAAGTAGCAAAGTACTTCGGCGGCCAAATTTTACCGATAAGTCTACATCTAACTCTCTACCAAGGCTGGCGCTGTTTTCGGCAGAAGTAAACACATGGTAACGGGTATCAATTTTCCAAGGGCTTTTGCGCCAAATATAACGTAGGGAAGTGTCTTGTAAACCCGCTGCGGGAATAATAAGAAATTTATCAGCCCAACCATTGTGGTCATGCAAAGACGCTAAAGGCGTGGTAAAGCTGATGCCGTCATTTTCCCCGAGCTGTTCGTAATTAAGCGAAACTTCATGGGAGCGATAGCCTAAACCCGCGCCGATGTTGTAGTACGGTATTAGGGCCCCTTTATCAATTTCTGGCCGGTCTTGTAATGCAAACTCGGCATGGGCAAGCGAGCGCTTATTACCGGTTCGCCCTTTGAATTCGTAACGCAGGCCTAATGTGCGATTGGAAACAGCCGGAGCATCTTTGATATCCATATCGTAGTAATAGGCTTGTACCAACGAGTAGTCCCACTCTTTAAATTCGGCGAACAGCAAATGGGAATTATGATCGTGGTCGCCGAGAAAACGCGCGGGGCGCAGGCCATTATTCTGCGAAAAATTTGCATCGGATGGACTCAGGTATTTATCGGCATCATCGCCATTGATTCTGTTGGCATTGTCGATATAGCGATAACTAAAATAGGATGCTGCGCCAAAACTGTATTTAAAGCCGGTCATATCCAGCGTCTGTTCGTTTTGCCAAAAGCTGTTTGAGCCTACAAAGCGTTCGTTGCCAAGGTTCACGGCTTCGCGGCCAATAGACAACTGAATACTATTGGTTGGTGAATATATCAACAGTGCCTGGTTGAGATCAAAGCCGCCGGTGTCGGGTATCACGGGGTTGTCATTAAAATGCTCACCGTTGCTGAATTCGTCTTCCCAGCCCAGTTCAACATAATCCATTTCAAGCACGGTAGAAAATTGTTCGCTCCACTCACTGGAAGCGCGCAGCCGTATTAGCAGCGAGGCTGCACGTCCATCTTCATTATCGCCTTCAACATAGGCAATACGAGGGCGAAAACCGGCATCAAACTGGTGGTTATTTAACTGATAGTGGAAAGCTGTAACTGGTTGGGATATAGCCAAAGAAAGAGTTAGCCCACTAAATATTGCACGGCCTCTACCAATCTTCCGCATTGCCATCATGGAGGAAGGTAATGGTTTCCATCTGATCCATTTCATCATAAAGCTCATCGGGCATCGGGTTTTCTCGGCAGTCCATATACTGCAAGGCGGGTAACTCATGGATATTTATTGTCTCTAGTTGATTGTTAAAAATATAGATTTTACTCAACAGCGGGGTATTTAAGTAGTTAAAGGTTTCAATTTTATTATTGTTAACCTTTAGCGTTTGCAGGTTACGTAAATTCGTGAGTTTTAGCGTTTTTATTCGGTTGACAAATACGTAAACGCTCTTGAGGTTGGCCATATCGGCAACCACTAAATGCTCCAAATTATTTCGTGCCAGATTAAGCATTTTTAAGTTTTTCAGCTTAGCTAAATCAATATCAACCTGCTGCAGTTTATTATTATAAATCGACAATATCTCAAGCTGTTGAAAGTGTTCGAGCCCACGCAGTGATTTAACACCTTTGCTGTGACATTCAATTTCGGTAAATTCAGAGGGCTGTGACCATTTTCTACTGCTGGCGATATCGCGCAGGCATTGTTCCAAATTGTGATCCTCTACTTGAAAATCAGCCGCCATTAATTGATGGGATAAAAATGTAGCTAACCATATTATGGCGATTGCCAGCCATGTGGAACGGGCTATGTTCATCTCCGCTCCTTAAGCATTATCGTTGGTTTTCGGGTTGGTTTTCAGGCTATTGTTCGCAAGGCGAACACACACGCCTTTCGCAATAACTTGCTTACTGGGTTCATCAAAGGGTGAGCCGCCGATTTCTTCGCGGGTGATAATCAAGTGCGAAGAATCTTTAATTAATCGCCAGGTAGCCTGATCTAATGCCACCTCTTTCTGCTCTCCTTTTTCGAACACAAGCAACGGGCGAATTTCACCATCACGTCGCGATTGCGACCATAACTGAAGGCTGTGTCCTTTAGGTATTTTCCAGTCTTCCCACTTTAACCACAGCTTACTGCCATCACTAGCCGTTAATGCCGTTAAAATAGGCTCATTGTTGTCATCAACCAAAACCGCAACATAATCAGCATTTAACCCGTTATAACTATCACTTTGTTGAATGCTGTTATTAACAACTACACCACTAACGACCAACAACATAGCAAAAGCGAATGCCGTCGCCATTTTCCAGGGCAATAATTTTTCCCAGAAGCTCACCGCTTTTTCTGGAGTGGTATGTGAATAACGGCTATCAATTTTTGCTTGTATTTTTTTGAAGGTATCTGGCTTTGGTGCTAATGAGGTTACACTATCAGGTGAGACTATCAATGCTGATTCCCAATACCGCACCTCTTCTGCCAACCGATCATCACGCTGCAATTGTTCAATAAAATCATCGCGCTCTGTACCGTGTAATGTGCCCAGCACGTATTCAAAAGCCAAGGATTGCTTATCAGTTTGGTCTTTCATTTTCCTGCTTCCTCCCTGTTGCCTTCTAAGCACGTTTTTAACTTGGCCGCCCCCCTGTGCAACCAGGACTTTATAGTATTCACATTGGTATCAAGCCTGTCGGCAAGCTCCTCGCGTGAATAACCATAAATATAAGCCAGTTCAACGCTTTGTTTAAAATTATCATTCATTGCATCCAGGCAGTTTCTAAGCTGTTGATTTAACTGTAGGCACTGGTGAATATCTTCCGGTGATTCTCCGCTCGGTGTGTTTGCCAGAATATCCACTTCCTCATCATGGTGTGGGCGGTGTTGGTGGCGCTGTTCCTGTCTCGCTTTATCTATGGCCCGATAACGCACAATGCTACTCATCCAGGTTAAAGGTTTAGCCTGGCTTGGCGCATAGCTGGTGGCGTTATCCCATATTTGCACAAAAGCCTCTTGAAGCACATCATTGCTAACATCACTTGAACCAACTATACGGTAGGCCACCGCATTTAAATAAGCGGCGGTTTTTTGGTAAAGCAGCTCAAGTGCTTTTTGGTCTCGCAGCCCGCAACGAGCTAATAGATTCACCAATTCTTCATTATCCAAGGACCGGTTCCTTATACGTATATTACGGCTCGCAACTAAAAAAGTTGCAATTTGGCATGCAAATCAGTCATTTTACAAGTTTGCCATATTCTGATTAATTAAGCATTCACATTTAAGGCTTAATAACAAATTACTCGCCCCAACTATCGAACACGCTAGCCTGTATGACCAGTCAGTTGACTCTGCAGCGAAGGCTGCAGGCAATGGTTGGTGGCACTGGCAAATTGTTAATATTCCGGTGACGGTTAATTATTTACCTGTGGGCGCGGGTGATGCCAGCAAGAATTTAGCCCCAGGTGGCAGCCTACAAAGCATAAATGATTCTGGCAAACCCGGTTTTGGTGGAGCGTGTCCGCCTGCTGGTGATAAAGCGCATCGTTATCAATTTACAGTGTATGCGCTCTCGGTAGAAAAATTAAATTAGGCTCCAAACACATCGAGAGCTTTAGTCGGATTTATGATTAATAGTCATGCCTTGGCGACAAGCACCATTGAAGCGCTGTACCAGCATTAGGGTAATCTGCAGTATTTTCCAATAGCGGAATGAGCCCAACCATCCGCTCCAGAAATTTCTCACGGCGTGTTTTTCGTCTTTTTCCATATTAGTATCGTTGTTGGTTCCGAATTTTTTCGACTAGTAATGATACCCCACGTCACTGCAACCAAGTGCAGTGACGTGGGGTGTGGCCCCATATGAAATCTGACCTGCAGTAACTTTTCTGACATGCCGAAAGCATTGTCAGGGTTCTTCTAACCCTGTTCACCGATAATACAAATTCCATGTGTGGCTATTGCACCCTCAATAGAAAACCGGCCTGAAAGGGCTTTTCAAGTAAGAATTCAAGGAACTCAAGGGGTCTGCCTTTTCAAGTCCTAAAAAGTGCTCTGACCCCTTAAAGATATTTTTTAAAAATAGAGACGCTTCAAATACTCTCATTTATTCGAAGTTTCAGCTAATTTTCTTAGCGGCTATTGAGTCTCAGGTTGTTTACCGCCCTCCCGCTAAAGGATGGATTATTTAGCGATTTTATTTAGACAACCATCCCAATCAGGCCTCCACTTAAACTCAAGTAGAGGCCTGATCCTGCATTAACACATATTGAATTAATATCATCTCGTGCGTTATCGCTTTTGCAGATTATTGGACAATATCACTTCGCCCGCTAACCCTCGGTACTTCTTCCTCCCAACCGCTTGCCCCATTTAGAACTTCCAGTTCAGAAGTACCAGGGTCTATCTGTCGCACGGCTGGAATCACGATAGCTCGATCTGCCAGAGCCCAGCTAATAAAGGTTTCAGTATAATCAACCAACTCATAATCATCATTCATGTAGCCGTAGCCTTCTCTAGCTCGACCGCGCATCAAATAGCTTTGATCAAGCTCAGTGACGTTTGAAAGAGAAATGTCAGAGCCAATAAGTTCCCGTGCTGCACTGTCCGCTTCAGGTGTATCTAAATAGGGCTCAAAGTTGTACAGGCGATTAACCTCTTCGCTGGGCAGGTAAACACGCAATATGCGCCCTGATTGTCCAGAGTTGCCGGTACCAGGCTCACTATAGTCGCTAGCCATTCCAATGTCCTCAGAAACATTGAGTCCTCTCCACTGGCGCCTATTGCTATAATTGTCATCGCTTTGCTCATACTCTGGCTGCGCTATTCTTACTACTCCATTGTTGACCATGTCTTGTGCGAAAGCGATTTGCTCCCAACGGTATCCAACAAACCGATAACCGGCTGCATGTAATTGGAGATGGGCTAAATTAAGCTGACTGCCATAGAAGTCATGAAGATTGTTCGCATCATACTCTCGCCCAAGCACTGCCACTGCAGTGAGTGTTTCGTTGGCCTCTGCGATCGCCTCTGATGTACCTACGACATTTTCATTTCCGCGGCTATTTACTACTAACATTTCGT
>JBLYYN010000344.1:0-6135 GCA_048550535.1 Gammaproteobacteria bacterium | reverse complement strand
TGACGACGGTGATTGTAGTTTTGTCCTGTGAGTTGATCGTTACCACATAAAAATGCGCGACGTACACAACGAGACACACAATGGTAATAGGAAGTGGCCTCCAATGAGACCTGAGTATAACGAGGTTTTGGCATGGCAAGCTCCTTTGCCAGTGGGGTCGTCCGTGTGATTATCCTGCTCTTTGATACGTATCTTGTCAAGTGTTAGGATGGGTGTCCTGATATCCATTTTGAGAGATTACGGTTGTTTATACTAGATTAATTAGACATGTTAAAAGGATTGAAAAACTAACCAACTACAGATTTAAAAACATTCTTCAGTTAGATTTTTATTAACAAGAATATTGGCGTCAGGTCTTGTAATAACGCATTCATCTCATACGATTTTACAGCACGGCTTACTGCCGAATAATGAACACCATACCATTCAGCAAATTCCTTCATCGAAGACTAGCAGCGTGAATGTATGATCGCAAGACCTGAGTTTAGTTATACCATCTGTGGGTCGTCGATCAGTCCATTACGTTAACCAGGAATTCATACGTACATGTGCGTTATGGAATAATCGTGATCTATGCCTCTTTACACTCACTTTTCTCGTCGCAATAAAAAAATGGACGGCGTAAAAGACAATAATAATACCTCACCCATTAAAAAGGCCTCACCAAAAGGTAAGGCCTTCTCTGATTACAAAAATGATAATGTGACAGTATTAAAAACGGTCAGCATTCATCACTTTAGTCCAGGCTGCGACGAAGTCATTCACAAACAGTTCTTTGCCATCGTTTGCTGCATACGCTTCAGCAACTGCTCTTAGCTCCGAGTTAGAGCCAAAGATCAGGTCAACTGGTGTTGCTGTCCATTTCAGTTTGCCTGTGCTGCGATCATGGCCTTCGTAAACACCACCTTTTTTGGCCTTGCTCCACCTGGTAGACATGTCGAGCAGGTTCACGAAGAAGTCGTTACTCAGCTGCCCCGGTTTGCCAGTGAATACACCATTACTGGAGCCGCCCGCATTGGCATTAAGCGTACGCATGCCACCAACGAGAACGGTCATTTCTGGCACTGTGAGGTCCAGGGTATCTGCTCTGTCGACCAGCATATCTGCCGGTGAGCGTAAGCTACCTTTGCCGTAATAGTTACGGAACGCATCAGCTTTGGGTTCCAGTACAGCGAACGACTTCACATCGGTCTGCGCCTGCGATGCATCGGTACGGCCCGGTTTAAATGGTACAGTCACCTTGTGGCCGGCATCTTTTGCTGCTTTTTCGATAGCCGCTGCGCCGCCGAGTACGATGACATCAGCCATCGACACTTTCTTGCCACCGGACAGATCATCGTTGAAGTCTTTACGAACAGCTTCGAGCTTTTTCAGCACCTTAGCGAGTGATTTCGGCTCATTCACTGCCCAGTCTTTCTGCGGCGCCAAACGAATACGCGCACCGTTTGCACCACCGCGCATGTCAGTATCACGGAATGATGAAGCCGAAGCCCATGCTGTTTTCACAAGATCCGATACGCTCAAACCTGAATCGAGAATCTCTTCTTTCAGGTCTGCAACATCACCTGCATCAATCTGCTTGTAATCAGCTGCCGGAACCGAATCCTGCCATGACAACACTTCTTGTGGCACTTCGTTACCAAGATAACGTGCACTCGGCCCCATATCACGATGTGTCAGTTTGAACCATGCTCTTGCAAAGGCCTTGTCGAACGCATTCGGATCTTTCACAAAACGCTCGGAGATCTTGCGATAGGCCGGGTCTTCACGAAGCGACAAGTCAGTCGTCAGCATGGTGACCGGGTTCATCTTGCCTTCAACGTGTGCATCAGGAACCATCTTACGTTTGGCTTTGTCCTTGGGTATCCACTGCACAGCACCCGCAGGGCTCTTATTTTGTACCCATTCAAATGCCATCAGGTTTGCCAAAAATGCCTGGCTCCACTGTGTCGGCGTTGGTGTCCAGGCGCCTTCCAGGCCACTGGTGATGGTGTCTTCGGCATTACCCTTGCCACAGGTACTCATCCAGCCTAAGCCTTGCTCGGTAATATCTGCAGCAGCCGGTTCTGGGCCGACGCATTTGGCGGGGCCGTGGGCACCGTGTGTTTTACCCAGGGTATGACCACCGGCGATCAGTGCAACGGTTTCTTCGTCATTCATCGCCATACGGGCAAAGGTCTCACGAATGTCGTGCGCCGCAGCAAGCGGCTGATGGTGGGCACCAGTTGGACCTTCCGGGTTCACGTAAATCAGACCCATTTGCACAGCCGCGAGCGGATTTTCCAGATTGCGTTTGCCTGAATAGCGTTTGTCGTCGCCCATCATCACAGTTTCAGAACCCCAGTAAACCAGATCAGGTTCCCAGTCGTCTGCACGGCCACCGGCAAAACCAAGTGTCTTGAAGCCAGCATTTTCCAGTGCAACATTACCGGCAAGAATAATCAGGTCAGACCATGAAACATTGCGGCCATATTTTTGTTTAACCGGCCACAGCAGTCTGCGCGCCTTGTCGAGGTTGGCATTGTCGGGCCAGCTGTTTAATGGTTCAAAACGTTGCTGGCCACCACCTGCGCCACCACGGCCATCGATGGTACGGTAGGTACCTGCACTATGCCATGCCATACGAATGAAGAATGGACCGTAGTTGCCCCAGTCTGCTGGCCACCAGTCCTGAGATGTGGTCATCAGCTTTTCGATGTCTTTCTTCAGCACTTTCAGATCAACTATTTTGAACGCTTCTGCGTAATCGAAATCAGCGCCGTACGGATTGGACTCCGGCGTGTGCTGACGCAATGGTTCAAGGTTCAACTGGTCTGGCCACCAGAAATGTTTATTCTTTGCCTCACCGATGTCCATTCCACTGGCCGCCTGCAATCCAGGCGACATCGCAACAGCAATGGCAGCAATTAATGGTATTGTCTTACGCAACATATCGCTCTCTCTTAAGTATTAGAAAATAAAAATATTATTATATATATCATGTGCTCATCAAAGAGAAAGGTTTCGCACAATTAAAACGCGATAACTCTAACTCTATGCGTGATACTAATATAATTGACATTTTATCTTTGCCAAGTATTTTTAAGGGTATGAGACACGAAACATATTTGCAATTAGTATTTCGCTATGAATATGATTGATTATAACTATGAGGCACAGCTAATTAAAGCGGTCCGTTAAATCGGGGAAGGTTCAGCCTGGCCCCTTATTTACTTATTCAAGAATATTATGAAATACCATGTTTTTAGTAAATATATAATCCAGTTTACAGCTGTGATATCACTTGTATATGCATTATTTGGCATTGTGCTTGCCATATTATCCATAAGCAGCCTTGGCCATTTAGAAACCATGAATTTCACTGAATCCCTTATTGAGCAACAGATGGAGAAAGCCTCAGAGCTCGACAAAGAACAAGTAATGGAAATACTTTCTAAAATGCCGGAAGTTGTCATTTCCTTTGAGTTCAAAGCTTTCTACTGGAGCATGATAACACTCGGTATAATTATCAATTTGTTATTACTCTATATCAGCTACCAACTATTAAAATTGAAACATCAATATATCGGGTGGTTTATTGGCCTCATGGCCTTCTGCATATCCTATCTATATGGAACACCCATGCTTGCCGCTTCAGAATCAAGCCTGGGTTTAGCATTTGGCGCAGCCTGGGGTATTGGTAATATGGGTATAGTTTTATTATTATATACACACTTCTGGCTATGGGCACCACTGCTACTCCTGGCTGCTATAATCGCTCACTATAAAAGCCATAACAAATCACCTAATCAGAGCGATGCGAACAACGGGCCTTCTGCTTAGCCCCTGGTTAAGCTGATAATGAAACTTTTAATAACAGCATTAATTTTAAGCCTGGCGAGCCTGCCATCATCCTACGCGGAAGACAGTAACAACCAATTCTTATCATGGTATAACGGCTAGACTGTACATACTATTTGGGGTATAGGAAAGCTCCATGGCAGTAATATGGCACCCTCGTACAATGTGGTGACAAAGAAATCACAGTAAAAGCAGTCTATGACACACATACAGATATCAATGTGCCCGGTCAACGCAATCAGAAGCTTATGCAAAAACTAGAAATTTAGCACTGTTGAATAGACTTAAATCTCATGAAAGAAAATGTAACTTTATGAGAATCACGGACTCTTCGTGACTCTGCCTCTGGATTGATGAACAACATAATAATTGGCTATAAAAATATTAACAACTTTAACAAGTCGTAAAACCCTGTCACTCGTATCAGGCCTTATTTTTGACACAAACGCACTTTATTTATTATTGTAAAAACCAATGACTAAGCCCTCATTCCCTATAAGGACAAACTATGCAAAAGATATTTAGTATTTTACTGACCGCAATACATCTATTCGCGGCTCTCGCTCTTGTAGCTATGTCCTTGATAATAATGGCATGGGCAATCTATGAGGTCTTTACTAACATCCCGGAAAAAGGTGAGTTTATACCCTTAATGCTTCAATCCGTTGGAGCCATAATAATATCAGCCGCCATCATTGATGTTGCCCAGTATATGATTGAGGAAGAAGTCTTTATGGATAAAGAACTTCGTGATCCTGAAGAAGCCAGAAAGACAATAACGAAAATAATAGTCATTATTACTATTGCTGTCAGCATCGAAGGTCTGGTTTATATATTTAAAGCCGGAACAGAAGATATTACACTTTTGCTCTATCCAGCTTCTCTCATTATGGCTTCTACTTTTTTGATTATAGGACTTGGCTTATATCAAAAATTAAGTTCGTCCATAGAAAAAGTCGAGAAAAATGAAACATAAACAGCAAGGAACCTCTGATTAATTCATGTTATGACATCCCGACTGAAAGGGACGGCGGCATGGGTGGTTCGCTAAACCAGAAATCCGAAGCTGAAACCTGGTTATCGACTTAGGCTGGCAATTGTCGCCAAACGTAGCTAGCAATAGGCTCAAGCGGGAGCAATAAACCTTAGATTTTGTTAAATATTTACTGAATTTAACATTCAGTTCACATATCATGCTCATAATTGAGCTATGCTACCCAAGCTGGGTGTATGTGAAGCAAGAGCAAACTGACTCCAGCTATTTTTTATCGATATTAAAAACATAGATAAAACAGCATCAGCATAAATGTAATTTTAATCAAGACAGGAACATAACAATATGAGTAAAGGTACCGTAAAGTGGTTCAACGCTGACAAAGGTTTCGGCTTTATCACTCCAGAAGATGGCAGCAAAGATCTCTTTGTACATCATTCTGAAATAAAGATGGGTGGCGGTTATGCCACGCTTAAAGAAGGCCAGGCGGTTGAATTTGAAGTAGGCCAGGGTCAAAAAGGCCCCTGCGCCAACAACGTCGTTCCTCTTTAGTAGTGTTTTAGACCAACATGTTTGATAGCACATAACAAACATATCAACCTGATGCCCAAAGCTACACTACACTTTGGGCATCAGTTTTTTCTGGCATCAAAGCCGTAAAAACTCTAAAAACCTCAATATTTCCTCAGAATATTAATCATCAGGCCTCATATCTACCTGCCTGGCAAAACCATCACATCAGTCAACTCATTCGCAACATGCACAGCTGGAGGCGTCGGCGGAGTCAATAGTTCCCGAGGATATACTCACAAAACAGCCCGTGAGTGCTGAATGCTACTCCATGGGTAAACCCACATAATTCTCAGCCAGGCTGGTTGCGGCGGCGCGTGAACGGGTAACATAGTCCAGCTCAGCCAGCTGGCGTCGTTTATCGAATGGTGAGGCCTGGTCATCGCAGTGTAACAAGGTAGTCATCCACCAGGAGAAACGCTGTGCCTTCCAGATGCGGCGTAAACAGGTGGCGGAATACTGGTCGAGTAGTGCCGTATTAGCAGAAGCATAGAAATCACTCAGTGCTCGGCTCAGGGTCCGCACATCGAACCAGTTGGCCGTATTCTCATGTGGATCGCACTGGAAGCACATGCGTTGCAAGCTTGGTGAACGAGTGCTCACCAGGGCAAAACCTTGCGGGTGAAGGGTGTAAATCAACTCCTTACAGGAAGGTGCTGCCTCGGTCTGAATGCCGAACCAGGCGAAGGGACACACCCGTTCATAAGTGGCAATATTTTGCTATTTTGCTG
>JBLYYN010000343.1:0-5415 GCA_048550535.1 Gammaproteobacteria bacterium | reverse complement strand
GGCTGAATGAAAACTGGGGACAACCACCGCAGCGATCATCCCCAGTATGGCTACCACGATCAGCATCTCGGTGAGCGAGAATCCTCGGCCAGGATGTATTGGCATGAGGCCGCTGCACATCAATCCTAATCCTGATCAGTGATCATCATAGGCAGCGTCGTCGGCAATATACTGACCGGTAAGGTTGTCAAACTTCCAGCCTGCGGCAGTAGCCGCACCGGTCATACCCAGCGCACCGGTAGTAGATACCACCAGGGTACCAATATCCGAGATCGGATTATTAGGCAGGGTGTCTTTTTTCAGATAGGGGCCGTATTTGAACACAGCATCCTTAGTGGTACAGGACTGCCCCGCGACATTGGTATAACGTGTCATCTGGTCCATGAAAGCTTGCGGGGTATTGATGGCACCGGTACCGGCAGTACCACCACCGGGACAGGCCGCACCAGTGGCTGCGGTTGCGCTGGGATAAGTGCCATGCTGCTGGTAGTATAGATCAATGACAGATCGCATATTAGCCAGGGTCGAATCCAGTGCAGAGATTTTGGCGTCATCGGTGGAGGAAGCAAACTGCGGCACTACAATGGCCGCCAAAATTGCCAGAATGATAACTACAATCAGCAACTCCACCAGAGTAAAGCCGCGTTGCAATGTAGAGAGATGTTTGTGCATGTGAGTACCCTATGTGGTTATTAAAATAACTGCTGTGACCATAACATTCACAGTAGTTATAATTTGAATTTAGTTTACATATAGCATGTATTCAGAAAAAATCTATTCAGTTTGACAATACAAACAGCAATAGCAACACGGCAATACTGCATAGTACTAATCCCGTTGTCCTGGGGTATTTGTTTGCCCATTGATCCCAGTAAATAGTTTGATTCAGAACCGGCTATATTTAATACTCTTTTCCACCAATGTCTCACCAGCGGTGTCCAGTCGGATATTCAGAATTGCCTGCTCTACCCAGGTTGTGTTCAGTTTTTGTTTTAGTTCAGGAAGTACATGAGGCAGAAATAAAAACACAGCCACCGCGACAATCAGAATAATTGCGATAGCGATGATCAGATAATCAGCCAGGCTCATATTAGCTCACAGTTTGCTTAGCAGGGCCGCACCACTTGTTGCAGTCTCAGTGACACATTTTTAATCTTTATAAAATTATAGTTGAATATCCTAAATTTACTGCCTCGGTTTTATAAAAGTAATGTTTTTTATAAATGTAGACGTTATTTTAAATTGAATCGATGTAAGCAAAGTGAAATCCAGCTTTTGTCAGTTCACTGCCCGGGAGAGTTTGAATATTGGCAGAATGAGTGAACTAACCAGAATACCGACCACCAGTCCCATCACCAGTAACATCACCGGTTCTGCCAGCTTTGACAGGGCTGTCAGGCGTCTTGATAACTCACGTTCATAATGATCCGCCACTCGCCCCATGACCTTGGGCAAATTGCCAGTTTCTTCGCCTGTGCTAATCATTTGTTCGACGATGGCTGGGATGAAATGGGTATTACTAAATCCAACGGCTATGCCCGCGCCTTCCTGAACCCTTGCTTCAACCCGGGTGATGAATTGCCGGAATACTCCGTTTCGAACAACATCCCTGCACGCGGTTAAGGTGTCCATGATACTGACGCCATGCTGTAGCGAGAGACTCATTACCCGTAGCGACTGAACCAGATAAAGCTGTATAAAAATATCCTTGAATAACGGGGTGCTGAGTTTAAGTTGATCCAGCCGTTGAATTCCGCCAGGGCTTTTCATCCAGTAGCTGACTAAAATTAAACCTGTCGCAACGCCACCCAACAACGCTAGCCAATATTGTGTTAACAGCTCACTGATCGCCATCAAAAACACTGTAGTGACTGGTAACTGGTCCCTGATAAGGGAAAACATTTCTCCAAACTTTGGAAACACCACTACTAGAACAAACAACACCACCGCAATGGAAAACACAATTAAAAAAACCGGATAGGTAAATGCCGATACCAGTGTGTTGTGCAACTGTTCGCGTTTCTCATCCATATCCAGCAGCTGTTCCAGTACCTCGTGCATGAACCCGCCTGCTTCACTGGCAGAAACCAGATTGACATAGGTCGTTGAAAACACCTCGGGATGACGGGAGAGCGCGTAAGATAATGATTTACCTTCGGCAATATCTGTCATTAAGGCATCAATGAGCCGAACCATTGCCGGATTGTCGCTCTGCGACTTAAGAGCCTGTAATCCAGCTTGCAGGCTGGCACCGGTTTCCAGCAACAGGGCCAGTTGCTCGGTGAAAAACATGCGGTCCTTATCACTAACTTTATACTGACTGTTAAGAAGTTTGGTCCACCAGTCGGATCCAGACACATTTTTTGGTGTTGTGATATCAGGCTTTTTTACCTGTGATTTTATTTCTAGAGCCATACTAAATCACTCATGTATTAATCACCCGTGCAATCTCTTCGATGGTGGTTACATTATTCAACACACGATCCAGGCCATCATCGAATAATGTTTTAAGTTTGCGCTCCTGCAGATAGGCATTCAATTCGTCCCGGCTTGGATTGGATACGATTAACCTCTGCAAGGCTTCGTCGGTCTGTAGTATTTCATGTATGGCCATACGGCCCCTGTAACCGGAATCGTAGCACTCAGGGCAACCCCGCCCTTTTGACAGCCGGATATTATTATTGTCTTCCCAGCCATAACGCTTAACAATCTCAGGTGTTGCCAGATAATTCGTTTTACACGCTGGGCAAATGGTTCGTACCAGCCGTTGCGCGATGACACCGATCAGGGCTGAAGACAGCATATAGGGCTCCACTCCCATATCGATCATGCGGCTTACCGCCCCGACGCTGTCATTTGTGTGTAAGGTGGAAAGAACCAGATGCCCGGTAAGTGCAGCCTGGACCGCTATTTCGGCCGTCTCCCGCTCACGGATTTCCCCCACCATGATAATGTCCGGATCCTGACGCAGTACATGCTTAAGCACTTTGGCAAAACTTAAACCAATTTTGTCCCTAACTTCATTCTGGTTAATAATTTCAACCTGATACTCGACCGGATCCTCGATGGTGACAATATTCTTTTCAATGCTGTTGAGATAATTGAGTGCCGCATAGAGACTGGTTGTCTTACCACTCCCTGTTGGCCCGGTGACCAGGATCAGACCATAACTGCGATCCAGTAACTTTTTAAATGCCACTATGTTCTCATCGGTCATGCCAAGCCTGTTAACATCAAGGATAGATTGATTCTTGTCCAGAACCCGAAGCACCACCTTTTCACCATATAAGCCTGGCAATGAGCTAAATCGCAGATCCACCGCGCGTCCCTGAGTATGGACCTGAATGCGCCCATCCTGTGGCAAACGCCGTTCGGCAATATCCAGATTGGCCATTACTTTAAGGCGAGAAATAAGTGCTGGATGCAACTCTACGCGTGGTGTCATCACCTCATAGAGTACGCCATCGATGCGAAAGCGTACCCGTGATTTGGTGCGCGAGGGTTCAATATGTATATCACTGGCCCCATCCTGAACAGCGCGCTGAATAATTGAGTTCACCAAATTTATAACCGGACTTCCAGCCGCCATCTCATCGATAGCAGAAAAATCATCCGGCTGGGCATTCTCGACAACTTCAAAATCCTCATCCACATCGATGATCATCTCGGTGGAAAAGGCATCGCTTGAATATGCCTCATTAATGGTTTTGAGAATATCTTCACGTCGCGCCAGAACAGGTCGCACACGACAACCCAGGCGTTCCTCGACTTCATCAAAACTTGGAAAGTCCTGAGGGTCTGAAGTGGCCAGCGTCAACTCACCGCGGACTTTAAATAGAGGTATAAGCTTTAAACGCGCAGTGGTTTCTTTATCGAGCTGCTCGACGATTTCCGGGTCATAGATTCCGCTACGCAGGGTAATAAAAGGCACATTTAGTTGCTGAGCCAGCGACGCTAACACATCATGTTCAGGCACCCAGCCTTTATCAATAATAATTTGCCCCATTCGCTTGCCAAATTTCTTCTGCAATCGAATGGCTTCGACAATCTGCTCCTCGGTAATCAGACCTTTGGCAACGAGAATATCGCCTAATCGACCTTTATTATTATCAGATTCTTTTGAGGCTGGAGCATCAGCTTCAGACTCGGAATCAATAACACTGATATATTCAGAAACCCCGGTGATGTTGAAAATATCGCGAATTAAGGCATTAATTTTAGCAACTTTTAACCAGCCCCCCATTCTGACTAATTGCTGCTGGATCTCCAGCAAAGCTTCAAGGGCTGCGCTATTAAGTCTCTGGATCATTCCCAGATCGATAACGATCTGCGTTTCCCGCGCCTCCATACATGCTTGCACCGCAGCCTTAAGCTCATCGATACCGGGCTCGTCAGTTAATACACCTCTGGGGGCGAGGTAGGTCATAACCCCGATGCGGCTGCGCATCACCTTAGGAACAACAGTGTCGTCTACTGCATTCACTGGAGCATGTCCTCGAGTTGCTCAAGAATAGGGCGTGGCTTCCCTACCCCATAGCCTTGAGCATAATTTACGCCTAATTTCTTCAAATGATCTTTAATGGCATCATTCTCAACAAACTCTGCAATTGTCTTAAGACCCATGACCTGGCCCACCTGATTAATGGCAGACACCATCGCATCAGAGATGGGATCATTAACGATCTCTTTTACGAAACTTCCATCTATCTTCAGGTAATCGACGGGGAGATTTTTCAGATAGGCAAAAGAACTCAAGCCTGTTCCGAAATCGTCCAACGAAAACCGACAACCTTTTTCCTTGAGTACCGACATGAAATGCTGAGCTTCTGCCAAATTTGAAATTGCCGCGGATTCGGTGACTTCAAAACAGATGTTTTCCAGGGAAAAGTCCACCTGGTCCAGTCGATGCAACAGGAAATCTAGAAATTCTTCGTTACCTAATGATTGCCCCGACAGGTTGATTGCCACCTTTATTTGCATCCCTGCATGTCTGTTATTTTGTTCGCTAAGCATGGTCAGAGTCTGGTTAACAACCCAACGGTCAATTTCCGGCATGAGATGATAGCGTTCTGCGGCTGGTAAAAATGTCCAGGGAGTAAGAATACTGCCATCCTCATCCTGTAAACGCAGAAGTATCTCAATATGATGGGGCACCGAGCTGTCCTGTAATGGCACAATGGGTTGTCCATAAATGACAAAGCGATCTTCACGCAAGGCGGACTTAATACGAGTGACCCATTGCATCTGGTCCTTGCGTCTTAGCAGTTCACCATCCTCACTCTGAAATACATGCACACGGTTCTTACCCAGATCCTTTGCGGTATCCCTTGCCAGTTCTGATTCACTTAAAATGCTTGCACTGCTTTGTGTATTCGCATCAATAAGTGCGACCCCGATGGTGGCACTTATTTCCAG
>JBLYYN010000342.1:0-3380 GCA_048550535.1 Gammaproteobacteria bacterium | reverse complement strand
TTCCGGGTCTGTTTTCTGAGTCAGTTCATTCTTGAGCTGATAGGCCATCAGGCCAGCCAGCAACACACCGAGTATCAGCACCGACCAGAGTATAATGGCTTTCCAGTCGATGGCCACAACCACTTGTGGCTGTTCCATATTCTCTAGAATGAGCGATCGTTCCAGCACCACCGTTTCCAGATCATCCGCCCCTTGTTTAAACTGTTCAAACAGCGACTCCATGGCGTAGTTATCCGGTTCCATATCGGCATTACCCCAGGCCAGGGAAAAGGGTGCTTTCCCCGCCGCTATAAACACCACTTCATAGGCAGGCATTAACAGCTTGATGCGCAGGTTCTGTGCTTCGGGTAAGTCCTGGGCATTATTCAATTCAAGTCGATATGAGGGATCGGTGATGTATCCCAGGGATAAGGCCTGGCTTCTGAACCATTGCTCGCCCTGTTTTATAACATACTGCACAAAGTCACGATCGCGTAATCGCCAGACACTTTTTTCATTCGGCCTGCTATACAATTTACCGGACAGATAAAACTCCGTATCTCCGCTGGTATCCAACTGAATCTTTTCTGGTTTCAGCGCTGACTGTATAGTAAAGCCATAAACGCCCGATTCTTCTGGCAGTTTTTTTAATGTCCCCAGCACCAACCAGTTTTGTACCGGCATGGCCGACTGACGATACTGTGCAGAAACCTCGTTTATGCTGAAGTCGGCATCGGCATCAAGCACGGTTAGTCTTAAAAATCTTGAACGGCTGACTGGCAGGTCGATCACGTTTTGTTCCAGTTGATCATCAGCGTGCTGCAAACGGGCCAGTACCGCTTTGGGCACCAAACTATGCCATTGCACGAGATTGTCGCTGTGTTCGATTCTCAGCGATACCTGGCCATTACGTGCCTGGGACCAGTCCAGTATTAATTGCACCAGTTCAGATCCGGTTTCCTGATTGTCCAGTAAATACCGAGTTATCGCTGCTTCTGTGATTGAATCCAGATGCTGGCTTCTGGGATGAATTCGGATCACTTCACCACCAGCATTACGCTCAATATCAACACCAGACAAGGAATCGCCGGAATCAGCTTTGCCCGGCAAAGGATAAAAACTCAGGGCTTTCTGTTCGCTTACCGGATCGACACTTTTCCTTAGAATCAGGGTGGGCATGGCCCGGCCTTTAGCATCAAACACTCGTAAATCACCCATATCCGCCCGTTGCAGGGTATATAAAAGCTCGGCAGGTAAATCGATGGAACGAAAGCCTTTGCTGGCTTCACTCAATTGCACCGACTGTTGAAAATCGTCTAATTCGGCAGCGATCTTCGCAGCCAGTGAAACAGGCGATAGCAACAGAACCAGGGCAATACCCCTAAAAACATCTAACACCACACATTCCTCACTTGGCTGCAACCGGTTTAGGTGGAATCGGTGAAAAATAACCCATGACCACCAGTAAACTACCTACTACGATAAATGAAACAATACGCGCAATGGTGCCACTGGCAGCCAGGTCGACCGTCATTAATTTTAGAATCACCAGAGCTGTCAGTACCGCACCCAGCAACCACAAAAATCGCAGATTACGCCGTGAAGCGACCACCATTCCCAGCATACCCAGTACGGCCCAGAGTATCGACAAGCTGGATTGCAGAGCTTCGGTTTGCCAAAGGGCTCTGGCAATGAACGCCACCTCGAAATACTGATGGAATATTCTAACCACCAGCATATTGATCCACAAAAAGGCCATGGCCGAAATGATTGCCAGCATGACTCGATTCTGCTCCGCATTCAGTTGCAACCAATGACGACTGGCACGCCAGAATCTGAACATTAACACCAGCATCAATAACTGCATCATATCCAGTGGATTAAATAATGGAATATACGACAAAGGCATGGCATCGCCATTGCTGGTCAGACTACCGGCCACCATCCACAGCACTATAAGCGCAAACATCGGCATACCAACCCCCCGGATAAAAGCATGGGTATATTGGCTAAACGGCCAGACAGAGTGACGCACCACCAGTAACATCACCGGAATAGCCAGCAGCAGCCAGTATATAGTTCGCCATCCTGAGGCACTGGAGAGTTGATGCGATAACTGCCAGTTAACATCCAGCGTTAACAATACGGTCAATATCCAGACCATGATCACATGCAAGCCGGGCAAAATTGCTGCCACTGATGCATTGTCCGAGTATTGCTTAAGCACCGCATAGGCGAAGACACTGGCAATCATCCAGTACAGATAACCCCATTCAGCCAGAGGATGACTGAACAAGCCGATGGCATACAGGCCCAGCAAACTCAGGGCGGGCACCAAAGCCAGCACGGTGAGACGGGCATAATGCCAGTTCAGTCGTTTATCCATCAGCCATGACAGTGATGTACTAAGCATGGCCGCCAGCAACAGGGCATTCACGCTGTGGCTATGACCAATATAAACATCGATCTGTACCAAAATGCCCAGCAACCACCAGCCCAGGCCCCAGAGATAAACCAGGGGCATGACGGCCAGCAGAAAATGAGGATGTTGCTCCAATGAATCTTGATGCAACAGCCAGGCGCTGAACAATCCGGCTGATGCAATCATCAGACTACCGATAAATGAAGCATTGGCGAGGAATATCGAACCCGTTTGAGAAAATCCATGGTCTAGAAACATTATCGCGGCAGCCAGCTGTAGCAACAGTGCAAACACCGGGGTCACTTTGCGTCCCTGCCTGAGTCCCACCCAGAGGATTCCAGCGGCTTCCATGGCCCAGGCAGCGGTGGTCCAGTTTGCATCCAGGGCAAAGGGAATGGCCAGAGTAATAAATACCACGCCCATGGCCAGACAGGCTTCAACCATCATGCGTAATTTTTCACCCAGCTTCCACCACAGCCCTCGACCCAGAAAAATGTAAAACACACCCAGCACAAAGGCACTGATGGCCACTCCGTATTCAAAATCTTTTACCAGTGCCCACTGATAAGCAAAAGCCAGCAGGGGGTTACCGAACAACAGACTGGCATCGACATAGGCTTTAAGATTAATGGTCTGTCTCAGGGCATATAAAACGCTTACCGATATGTAAGTGAGAAAAAATAAAATAAGAAAGGGTTCTGTGGTCCAGAATTTTTCTGACTGGTAGGACAAGACACCCCAGTAACCGGTTATCACATAAGTAAAGGCAAAGCCGATCAAATTTAGTATGCGCCAGGACTTGAACCAGGCCACAGTCAGGATAGCTATATTCAACAACAGATAATAACTGAACAATCCTATGTAGTTATCGGAGCCACTGGATGCCAGCACCGGCGCCAAAAAGCCACCCACGGTAGCTAGCACGGCCAGCACTCGGGCATTCTGGTACACCGCCAGTAATGCCGAGCAAATAGCCAGT
>JBLYYN010000341.1:0-12432 GCA_048550535.1 Gammaproteobacteria bacterium | reverse complement strand
GCGTAGCGGCGGCTAACGCGTGCACTTTCATTGGTCGAGAGCGGGAAGGCCAGTATCAGATTTTGTGGGCTGTGTTGTCAGGGTTTTGAGGTGGAGCCTCAAGAACCCTGATTAGTGAGGATGGGTGTATAATTATATGGACCTATCGAGAGCAGAAGCATGCATAAAATGAAAAAGATTCTTCAACTGGAAGGGGCAAAACGAGTGCATTTTGTGCAAAAATTTGAACCTTTGTCTGCTAGACATTCAGCGCCTCTTCTTGCGCTCCGACTCACTGCTGTCGCTGCTGTTCTGGCTGATATCATCCCGGTATTCCAGGGCACCGGCATATTTCATTTTCTTTATGCCATATCCCAGACTAAAACCAATGGCCTGACGTTCTGTGGTGGCTGCAGTGGTCTGGTCTTCAAGGGTACCCATTTCGACAGTGGCACCGATGTTCCAGCGATCATTAGGCGCCATATCAATGCCCATGGCATGAGTTAAGCCGGTGGGAACATCGCCATGGGTATAGCGTTCTTCTGCAAAAACGCTGGTGCTGTCTGAAAAACGTGAGCGCAGACCGGTGGCCATATTACCCTGACGACTGCGCACACCGTTGTCAGAGCGTTCATTCTCCAGGGCATAATTCAAATAAAGATTGCTTCGGTTTGATATTAAATAATCAGTACCCAGGCGTACGGCCTCACCCAGGTCACCGCTGGATAATTCACCTTCCAGTTGCAGTTTATCCGTAGCGCGGAAAGTACCACCTATACCCATACGACTGTTTTCTTCCCGGTTACCGGTAGCATTTGCGGTCATCTGGGTGAAACCGTAGCCGGTCCAGTTTGATCTGGAGTCGTAATGCGCTTGCAATGCCACATCACTACGCACACCTTGCTCCTGGGTATCGGGCACCGCCAGGGAATTATCTTCTCGGCTATCCAGGCGATTTCCAGCCGACAGTTTCCAGTTTTCATTCAACTGGTAATCGGCATTCACTTCCAGCGATTCGGTAGTTAAGGACTGATCCTGATCTTTTATATCGGCTTTCACATTCAAACTGATGCTGCTGGTGATGGGCATAGTCAAAGTGCCACCCCATTGATCGGTATCATGTTCGGTCAGTTGCCCCGGTGCCGAGAATCCTGCTTCCTTCTGCTGCATATAGAATATCGCCGTGCCTGTTGCATCATGGATCACATCCCTTAACTGCACACTGGCTTCTATACGCTGGGCACTGGCTTTTATGTCGTTACCCGTTAACTGCAAAGGATCAAAACTGAAACCACCATCGCTGGAAAGGAGTACATCACTGCCTGTACCCTCTGAAGTGGACGACTCCAGTTTCACCCAGGTTCCCGCTGATTTACGCCAGGTGATATCCATGCCATTGAGACTGGATTTGTTATCATCTTCATCCTGTTTGCTACTGCTGATACCCAGTTTTACCGAATCTGCTATCCAGTAATGGGCACGCCCACCCATTGCCAGGTTATCCAGTTCATCAAAGCCCGGAGTAAATTCGTAACGCATGACAAGGTATACGGGATGACCACTGATGGAGCCGCTATCAACCAGTAAATTATCATTAGCAGTAGACAGCAAGGGCTCACTCAGCAGGATGCGACCCTGTATATAATCGATGTCATAATCAATGGCAGTGAGGAGGTCTTTAGTCGCTATGACTATACCTGAGTCCTTGTCACGTACTTCTATGCGTGCTCGATCGGAACCCAGCATAATATCCTGATGACGCAGGAAGTAGAGTGAACCACCGGTACCCCTGAACTCATCCCTGCCACCCAGGGTACCTGGTTCAGCAGCAAAACTGTCAAAGGCAAAGGTTTTTTCACCGAAACGGGTGGTGGCCTCAGTTTCAAAATGCAGATTGGCTCCGTACAGACCACGATCGATTTGAGCCAGATCGGTGTCTGTGTAATTGATTTTAAAATTACCCCAGATGGCGTGATTGTTGTCTTTTTTCAGTTTGAAATAGAACTTGCCACTGGTAGGTGCGTGCTCTTCCACCGAACTGTCATCACCAAAGGTAGGATAGTAATAATCCGGATCAATACGTCGGAATAAGGTATCCGGTATTTTATAGGTGAAGTCATTGAAAATATCACTCAGTGGTCCTTCACGGGTATCGGCGCTGCTGGTGAGCTGCCAGTTATCGCCAAACTCGCCTTTCACAAAATAAGCCAGACGGCCATCAATGTTGAGATCATTATCGTAATGAACTGTATCTCCCGTAACCAGCGCTGCCGGACCATTGGTACTGTCTTTGGTCGCCGTTATATCCGCCACACCCACATAGAACCAGTCGCTCCTGTTCAGACCCAGGTCTCGCAGATACAGATCGCCATTGCCTTCCTTGTCCAGTATCGCCACTTCCATGGTATGCAGGCCTTTGGGAAAAATGAACTCACCCGCAAACTTGCCGCTATCGTTCACCGGCACAGGGTAGCCAGCCAGCCAGACGCTGTGTTCCTTCGGAATATTGTCACCTACCACAGACACCGTGCCACCTTTCAGAGGAATATTCTGTAGCGCCAGCTGGTTTTCGCCATAGGCCACCAACAGTTCGTTTTGTATATTGTGGTCTTCGGTTTTTTTAGCTTTCACCTTATCCACTATCCATAATGGCAGGGTGCGGGTTTCATCGAACTGTTCCTGCGGACTGTAAATACGCAGTAAATATTTCATTTCTTTGACCGGGGCCTGGTAATCCTCAAACTCGGCCAGCCATTCACCTTCACCATCACGATTTAAGTCCACCACCATATAGGGTCTTTCTCTGGTCGACTGCTCCTTTTCAAAGATGCGGACTTCGGCCCGTTCTATGTAATCCGGATAATTATTGTAAGCTTTGAATTGCACCCGGTTATCCAGAATGTCGGTGTCCTTGTCATCCTGATAACGGATGGTATTGGGCCAGGCCGCCACACTTAATCTCGGCTTGAGTTTCAGGTTCTCAAACTTGAACTGTATGTTGGCATCATCCAGCGCGACATCGGTACATCGTTGTATATCGGGAACGTTTTTATAGGGATCATGCATAGGCTCACCATCGATGGTGATACGCATTAGATTGAGCGAATAGGGATTACGCACCTCGGCTTCGCGATTGATTCGGGTAATTTGCAAACCTTCATCTTCTTCCAGGATGGCCAGTTCGTCATAGCGCACTTCCACTTCCACCCGTGAACCATCAAACTGGACGAAACCGGTGCTGATAACATCTTTGGAATGCACAAAACCGAGACCTTCGAATTCCACCTGCTTGTCATCCAGTCCCAGCTCCTGTTGCACCTTTTCCATAGCACGACGAGCGCGGGCGGTGGATAAGCCAATGTCATCGCCATAGACCATAGCGGTGCGGCGATCCATACGGGTATTGTCGGTGTAACCGATAAAAGCCAGACGCACATTGGATTTTTCTTCTATGTCATCCATTAAGCGTTGCAGACGCGCGGCATAGCCCGGCGGGATAATCGGCTGGCCTTTGTCAAAGCGTATGGCTCGAATCGGACCGGTGGGCGCATCATAAGCTCGGGCCAGGGTATCGGCAGCTTCGGCTTCGGGACAGGCCTGAGCTTCAGCGGTGTACTGCTCGAACGGATCATCATGCCAGAATTCAACTTCAATACGACGATTCAGGGCGCGACCTTTCATGGTGTCGTTGGTGGCCACTGGATAAGACAGTCCTTTGCCATCGCTGCTAATAGCCGAATTGGACAAACCCAGGGCATCTTTCACCGCCAGCGCCACTCGTCTTGCACGAGCTTTGGAAAAACTGTCATGGTTGCCGTAAATACGGGCATCACGACCTTCCAGCGGCAGGTTATCGGTGTGTCCTACAAAACGTATAACGACATTCTTTTTACTGCGAAGATTAGCTAATACCTCGGTAATCTGGCGCATAAACTCAGCTGGAATATCGGTCTGGTTTTCTTCCATACGCAAGGGTGATACCAGGTTCTTCAACTTGGCACGACGGGCATTGCCTTCCTTGTAACGTAATTTACATACGGTTTCCTTGCGACAGACTTTAATCCGGTTCAGTCCAGGCGCCTGCACCACCACCTGTTTTTCCAGCACTTTTTCGGTGATCTGGTCGTACCATACCTGCACTTCCACCCGGCGATTACGCGACTTGCCGGCAGCGGTATTATTACTGGCGATGGGTTTAGAGTCACCCACACCATCATAGGACACGACATCCGCGGGCAAATCCAGTGCCCGCTGGAAGAATTCTGCGGCGATACCGGCGCGTGCCTTGGACAGTCCAAAGTTATCACCATATTTGGCTTTGGTGGCACCACCCAGTGGATCACTGTCGGTGTGCCCCACGAAATGTAAGCGCACATTGGCTCTGTGCTTCATACTATCCAGGATGGCCCGCAATTTGGTGACAAAGCTTTCCGGTATATCCGCCTGACCCGCCTTGAATCGTATCGCGGGCACCACATTTTCCAGCTTGAAGGTTTCGGCTTCTTTTTCCAGTACCTTCTGCATTTCCACCCGATCCTCTTCGTGAGGCTTGTAGAAGGTTTCATCCTGAATCCACAGGTTGAATATTTCATCCGGCGTGGTCTGGAATTCGGTATTGGAGCCTATGTCATTGGTACCAAGAGTCAGCGCCGGCTCTGTCACTGTGCCTTTGGGGTTTTCCATAAACTCCAGCAGGTTGTCCGCCAACAGTACGGGTGAATAACAGGCCAGCAAATACAGTGCCAGAACAGCCCGGCCCAGGGATTGAATGGGGTTGAAACAATGAAGGAAGAGCTTCATCAATCAAACCCTCCCCGTTTTCTCGGCCCACCGCGCCGCCAGAAGGTTTCGGTTTCGATCATCAGCTTGTAACAGCAATTCAAATCCTGCCAACGATCTTCAATATCTTCTTTCACCGCATCGAGTCGATCCTCCACCAGATCTTCATCCTCGATATCCGCCATGTAGGACAGACGCAGTATGGACGGCTCTCGCTTCAGCGCACCCAGCAACACATCTATACGTGGTTTCCACTGTGGCCGCATCTCGGTGGAATCGGTTTCGAACACGCCATCGGCCATATCCAGCCGCACCACGCGGTGAATGGCCGCACCGAAGTTGTACTTCAACATCTTGCCTCGAGTGGCGCGCTGCACCCTCGGGTTTTCAGTGGTGAGTCGGAAACCGGTAGGCAGACTGCGTTCATCCAGTTTCAGAATAAAGTTGGAACCTCGATCCTGATTGGGCACCACAGCGCAGGTGATATGGAAACGACCATGGGCATCGGCGGTGGCTTCCAGGCCACGGGCTGTCATTACCCGGGTACCGGCAATACCTTTTTCACCCTCATCCTGGTAACCATTGAGGTTTTCATCGTTAAAGACCTTGCCGATGACATCGGAACAGTCGAAGGTAGGATCTGGAATAACCCGGACTGTTTCTTCTGCCACAAGTGATGCATTTTCACCGGTCAGGTTGTTGATGACATGAGCCCGGTTGACGTATTCACCTTCGGAAACACCGGAACCCACCACCAGTAACAACTGGATGGTGCGTGTGGAATCGGTATCCAGGGTCTGGTCACGCCAGGTCAACGTGCGGTTGTTGTAGTTGATTGACGGCTCGGTGGCGATACCATTGAGACGCCCGGAACCCGGCACGTATTTGAACCCGGCCGGGAAGGTATCGATGATGTTCAAATCCTGCAACAGTACCGGTAAGGTGTTTCTTACCGTAATGGTGTAGGGCACCAGCTGGCCACGGGTAACGTTCACCATAGTCGTGGTTTTACTGATAGCCACCGCGGCATCCAGCTCAGGATCCAGCGGAATATGGTTATTGAATATCTGGCTGTGACCCGGTATCAGATCATCATCCAGGGTAAGTTTCAGGTAATAATTAGTACCAGCAGTACGAGCCGGTACCGATGTGTCCGGTGCATATTCTGAAATCTGGGCTTCGCAATGACTGCCTGTGGCAGTGATTGCATCATCAATGCTGCCAGGACAGGACGGAACATCGAATGAGGTAGTGGCTGCGGAGGTTATCGGCGGAATAATCCACGAAGGCTCACCAGGATTGCCAACGAATCCTGATGGTTGCACTACACGTATAAGATAATTATCAGCTCCTGCAGGACAGCCAGTACCGAAATTAAGATCAAATTTATACCATCCATCAACCAGGGTAACCTGATTTTTCTGATTCGTATCTGCAAAACAACTATCCGGTATATCTCCAAGGAGTATGTTTCCATCACCATCAAACCCATTGTGAAGATATAAGGTTAAGGCGGCCCCAGCCACGGGTGTACGTAATATTGAATTGTAAACCACACCATTTGGCTGAATGGGAAGATTCTGATCGATATAGTTACTACCCGAGAGAACCACAATGTCAGTAATAGTCTGAGGCCCGTTGGTAAAGGCCGAAACCGTATTACCCAATGATGCGGTAGTATCGTTTAGTAAATCAGCTCCCGGAGCCACAAACTTGATCTCGTAGGGAACCGCTGAACTATTCGGCAGCAGTGAATAAAAGTTATATTCACCATTGGCATCGGTCAAAGTAGAATTAATCAGGACACCACTGGAATAGAGCTCAACTGTCCAGCCAGAAAGTACTCGCTCACCAGCTTCAATATTGTCAAAATTGACATCATGCCAGGCCTGGCCGTGGAGATTGGCAATACCAGGTGTACCGCCAATATCAATGATTGCGGTGGCGGTGGCAGAATCGGGTGGCAATCCCGTATCCCAGTACACGTTAGCAATATTGGTAATCCTGTCGCCAATGAGCATGGCGGCATCTATATCCACCAGGAAGCTCAGTACTGCAGTCTGGCCTACCGGCAGGTTGCCATAGGTTGCACCATAGTCGGCGGTCAATACTGATAAAGCGGAAAAACTGGTACCAAGGGGAGACCCATTAAGCAATGCCGAACCCGGCACATAGTTAGCCTGTCGTGGCGGTATGGGCGGATCGAGTGGAGAACTGAGATCAGACAGGTCATCACTAATCACTACATTGGTGGCAGGTACAGCACCAATATTGGTAACCGTCACGAAATATTCCAGTTGGCCTCCCGCCACAGCAGGGCCACCGCCCACCACCGTCACCTGCTTGGTGATGGCTAATGTTTGAACATTACCGACCACTATGACGGTTGGTTGGTCTCCGTTACTGTCATCACCATCCGAATCTGTGGGTTCGGTGGGTATTTCATTACTGCTAACAAAACCCTGGTTGGAAATAATAGTGCCGGGTGTGGCCGCAGCATTCACCTCCACATCAAAGATAACTGTTGCTGTCTGGCCAACACTGATGGTTCCACTATCATCAACGGGTAAGGGTGGCGTCAGATCGCTGGAACTGATATCAATACCTGCAATCAAAGGAGAAATAGTAAGAGGTGGTGGTAGAGGGTTAGGATCATCCGGTACCGATTGTCCATTCAGGAATACAGAATTGAGAACATAATTGGTATCGGCAGGTACAGCATCCCTTAATACAACATTCGTAGCATCACGTACCCCAGTGTTAGTCACAGTAATGGTGTAACGGATTCTATCCAGCGGATCCAGTTGCCCATTAGTATTATCATCAAAAATAATTTGCACCGTTTTCTGCACATCCAGCAGAGGCACGTCGCCAACGATATCTTCGGTTGGATCATCTGGAACCGTTGGCGTAGATGGATCATCGGTCAGTTGATCAGGGAATGGACCACTACCCCCACCTTCGCCACTCGCTGTACCCTGGTTGGATAATATCGTTCCATTAACCACACCGGCGTTCACCGTCACATCGAAGCTTATGACTGCGATATTGTCCGGCACCGGAGGAGTGTTGGCATCTGCCCGCAATATTCCGGGACCCAAATTTTCTGGCGAGTTAATCAACATGCCACTTTCTAATGCAGAAATTCCAGCGACAGGATCTGTGACAGCAACACCATTAAGGGTTGTTGTACTAGTAACATAGGTTGTGTTGAAAGGAATCGGGTCAGTTAAAATAGTATTGACAGTATTTTCATTACCAATATTTCTAACGGTAATGGTGTAACGTAATGTATCCCCGACCAGTAAGGCGTTCGGGTCGCCAGTTATATCCTGAGATATCTTCTCAACAATCAACGAGGGTGCAGATGTAATTGTAGTTTCAGTTGGGTCTTCTGTATCTGGTAATACTGTTGGATCATCGCTATTAATCAGACTGACAATGCCAGCAATACTGAGTTGTGCCTGGTTTTGAATAACAGTGCCACTATCGATAGCTGGATCCAGTAGCACATCGAATATGAGTATGGCTGTTTCACCTGCCGCTAAAACACCGTTCCCTGAAGTTGGCAGAGGCGGTGTAAGATCGGACGAACTGATATCGACACCGGCAGCCAGGGGTGACACCCCACCATCTGGTTGAGCTACAGGCAGGCCGTTTAGATAAACCGAGTTGGCCACATAACTCGCATGTGTAGGTATTGCATCGGTCAGTACGACATTATTTGCATCACCATTACCCGCATTTACCATAGTAATGGTATAACGAAGAGTATCGCCGGGTGATGCATCTGAACCAGGATCCTGTCCAGTAGTTACATTAACCACTTCTTTACGGAAATCGATCACTGCTGCAGCTACAGTGAATTGATACTCATCTTGATGATCAAGCAGTGAGGGTGTGCCATCAGTTAACACACGTGTATATTCACGGATTTCACCCATAAGAACACTTACAGATGTGTCATCCGTACTGAACCACTGAGTTGCTGCTGCATAATTAGTTAAGGTACTGGCATCTGGATTATCTGCATCCAACTGTGAATCATAATTTACAATCAAATGATCATTTGCATCGATGCGCGCATCATAAGACTGCATAGTAATGGTTAGTGTACAAGTTGGATTAGCATTTAAACTCGTGCCCGTTGTAAAGCTGGTTATATAGTCGGTACCTGCTACTAAACTTCGTTGTGTCACTCCAGCATCATCTTGTATTTCCGCAACGAAGTTTGTTGGCGGCACATCACACATGCCACCGGGTGCAGGATCAGGCAAGTGATCGACTATAGTCAGATCATAGGCTGGACCTGTAATGTTGCAGGAGTCTGCCAAATCTATTGTCGATGGATTACAATAGTTATGAACATCAAGAGAAAAAGTACCTGCTGTACCAAATTGCAGGTTGGCAGGTCCCGTTTTAGTCAAGTTGATATTGTTGGGCTCAACCACAGTCATATCTGCTGTGATGTCGTCTAGTACAGTATTATTAACAGTGGCATTATCACCATCAACGGTGTTAAACGTATACCTTGCTCTGTTATTGAATCTCAGACCTGCCACATTCGTGATTGCGTTATCTCGTAACATGACCGTCAATTCAATTTCAATCTGTTCTCCCCTGGAAATCTCTATACCATTTGTAATGTCTTCAATAACCAGGTCTGTTGCTGTACCGGTATTTACTGGCGTCCAGGATTGACTGCCTGATATTTTAGCCACACTGACAAACACCAGATCAGCAGTAGAAGCTGATAAATCATCAAGAATACGTACATCGTGTAACACAGTGTCCATTGGTGTAGCAGGAACTAGAATCGTATAAGTGAATGGTTCACCAATGGATGCAGTAGCTACTGTGATCTGTTTATCCAGCTGCACCGGTGGCTGTGTATTCAACGATGCAGTAGCTGTATTACTTGGGCCATAAATTTCGGCCACACCCGTTGCACTGCCTTGTACTGGAATATCGTCATCATCCAGAGAATAATAGAGCTGAACCTGTGCCGAGTTAACCAGGGTAGCACCAGTACTTAAGTCGCTATCTGCCTGTACCTGATACACAATACGCAGAGTTTGCCCAGCTGGAATATTGTACTCATCGGCAGTGCCGCTATCGAAATCCCAGGTCGCCACACCAGTCACAGCATCGTACACAGGAGCAAGACTGGTTAATGTTGTGAGAACGGCATTAGTATTGAGAACCGGCGCGGTAGTGCCTGCAACCAGCTCTGTACTCACCATGGTAATGGTGGCTGCACCGTTTCTTAAACCAACTGGAATAATGTCCTGTAATACTGTGTCATAGGCTGGAGTGGTACCCGTGTTGGCTATTTCGACGGTATAGGTAACTAACTCATCCGCAACCACTAAACTATCACCACTGGCATCAACTACGTCTTTGACAACAATGAGATCAGGCTGCAACACAGTCATTGTTTCCGAACTGGTTTTCATAGGTGCGGCACCCGTCGCGATGAGATAATCAAAACTCACCGAATTGGTCAGTGGAATACTATTCGCCTGGGGAAGTACCCCGTTCAGGACACGAACACGGTAGTTAATAACCAGGGTATCGGTAGTCGCATCACCCGAAGCCTGGTTGACTATATCGCCCAGATCCCAGCTTAAAACTCCAGTCGTACCTGATGCTGGAACACTGCTTGCAGGAATACTGACGTAAGCAAAATTAGAACCTGCCCCGGATGCAGGCGGATCGTAACTGGCTGTGGTATCACCGTTAATACTGATGGTTTCTTCAAACACAAAACCCAGTGGCAAGATATCGGTTACTACGACATTCGGTGAAGTGCCTTCCTGCAAATCCAGCCGTAATTCGAAATCGATAATGTCGCCAATTCGTACATCATTGTCAGCCGGGAATGCTGGTGAGGTGTCAGTGGTGCGTTGCTTAGTGATGTCATTAGCATCAGGTGTAGTGAGTAACTCGCTATCGGTAGTGCGATAATCATTATGGGCCGGTGTCAGGCTTCCATCACGTTCATTAGCATCGGCACCATTCAAGCTGGTCCAGCGAATATCCGCAAAATTAGTCAGCGCCTGATTGGCCAGAACCGTATCCAGTACCAACACGTCGTATGTAATGGTTATAGAGTTGCCTTCTGCAACATCAATATCGACGCCATTGGCCAGATCCCACAACATACTCTGTGGCGTAGTAATACCATCACCGGCAATTACGGGTGCCGCCAGTGCACTTCCACCAATAGTTGGGTTACCTGAATAAACCAGCCCTAGTCCAAGAGTGTCATTAATGCTCAGGTCAAAAGCGTCGGAGTAATTATCACCAACCGCGCCACCCAGGGCATCGATGACAAGGGTATAAGTTAGAATATCACCGGCATCCGGGGGTGTTGCCGGTAACACGGACTTGTTCAGGGTCAATGTCGGTTCGACAATACGCAAGGGATTAGTGGTAGTAACATTGCCGCCATTAATTGGCACACCACTGTCAACAATGGCATAACTGTAGGATGCGGTGTTCTGGAACACATCACCGGCATTGGCGGTGGCCACATTATTCACCCGGGCTTGCAGTTCGATAATGGCCTGTTGCCCGGCAGGAATATAATCGATACTCAGGCTGACCTGGTTCGGCAACACCGTGTTATTGGTCAGCGTGAAGTTACTGGCACTGGTATCACTGGCGCTGACAAAAACCAGACTATCATCCAGGGTATCCGTAATCACCACATCATACAGAGCACCATTGGCCGGTGTAGCCGGTACACTGATGCGATACACCACAGTATCGCCAATGGTAGCTTCTGCAGACACCGGGCTTAACAATGACTTGGCCGGGGGCACCACGTTGGCCACATTATTCATATCGAAATCAGCAGACACCGCGGGTAGATATTGCTGGCCGGCATCCGCCGGCAATGACCAGTACTCATCCACGCTCACCGTATTGGTCCAGAACTGATCACCGCCGAAGTCGGTATAGAAACCTATATCAAAATCTATATCCACACACTCATTGGGGTTCACCGGAGCGGCGATCACAAACTCCATCTGGCCACCGCGGCCCACGGGTGGTGTGTACACATAATCAACGCCGGCGGTTTGCAACACACCATTGATACGCACATCCGGCTGTAAAGGACCATTGCTGGGGCCAACCAGGCTGGTCTCATCGAGCTGGCTGGGTAGATTATCGACTATGTCAATGCCATAGGCCGGAGCCAGTCCCGTGGTATTACAACTCTGCAGTTGGAAATTCATGATGTCGGTAGCTATGACGACCGGATCACCGCTGATATGACTGCCATCACGATCCAGCTTGGTCACGCTGTTAATAATCGGTTGCAGTACAGTCAGGTCAGCAATATTTCTTAAGCGTGGCGTCAACGCCGGGTCGGCGGATGCTGCGCCATTACCATCGATATAACGAAGATCGACGGTATTGGTTAAGGTGGTTGAGGCAACATGGGGAAGTACGTCTTCAACCACTCGAGCAAGGTATTCAATGACAATAGTATCGGTGGTGGCATCGCCCTGGGCATCGTTGGTGATGCTGCCCAGGTCCCAGGTCAATACTCCGGTAGCACCGGCGGAGGGAACATTAGTGGCTGGAATCGTGGCATAGGAAAAGTTCGAACCAGCACCGGATGCCGGGGGGTCGTAACCGGAACTGGGATCGCCATTAATCCTT
>JBLYYN010000340.1:0-10788 GCA_048550535.1 Gammaproteobacteria bacterium | reverse complement strand
TTAAGACTTAAGACTTACAACTCAAGACTTTTGTTCTTCCCACTCTTCAGGCGTATAAGCCTTAATCCCCAG
The DNA here is from genome assembly GCA_048550535.1 of Gammaproteobacteria bacterium. Classification (GTDB taxonomy): domain Bacteria; phylum Pseudomonadota; class Gammaproteobacteria; order SZUA-229; family SZUA-229; genus CBDULX01. Next base: position 10,716 of record JBLYYN010000340.1, on the reverse strand, counting down.
AGCGTGTAACTCTCCGGTCTGGATCAGGTGATTCACCGTGGCATACACCAGCTTCTGTTCTGCCAGCATGGTTTTACCCTGGAAACTGTCACTGATCACGGTGACTTCCAGATTGCAGCCTTCACCGCTGACTATGGCTTCGCTGCCAGGGATTCCCTGCTCGATCAATGCTTTAACATCTTCTGTATTCATCTAATAAACGCCTGAATGGGTTAAGGGTTAGCATGGTAACCAAACGGATGGATATTTCAACCATGCCGCCATAAGGGTTGGGGCAACATGCTTGAATACAAGTCACAGGCTAATGGCCATGAAATCCTGTGCACGCCTCAAGGGACCGGGGAATACAGCCCTGTGCCAGGGAACCTCTGATTAAGTCTGGTTGAGTTTAGGCTGCGATAAAAGTGTTTAGATTGTTCACGAAGTGAGGCGGAATAGTTATTCTATTGCAACGAACTTCGGGGGAAATCTGGACGTTTTTAGCCCGCATAAAACAATCACGACTTGATTAGAGGTTCCCTAGAGATCGTCATCAATACCATACTGGTTCAGGCCCCAGGCAAACAGGCCACTGCTGCGCTCATTCGACTGGCGCAGGTTTCCCGCCAGGCGTTGCAACCAGTCCTTAAACAGTAAATAGGCCTGCTGCGGATGGGCATCCAGATAACGCAGCAGAACATCGCGGTTGATACGGACAATAGTCACCTGATCACTGGCCACCACCGTGGCACTACGCGGTGATCCATCAAATAGATTCAGCTCACCAAAGGTATCACCTGACCCAAGCGAACAGAACCCGGATTGTATCTGTCGGCCATCGTACAGCACCACTCGTTTATTGATCCTGACATGGCCCTGCAGAATGTAATACACATCCAGGCTCTCTTCCCCTTCGTGCAGGATGCTAGCACCTGCTTTGTACTCGAGCTGTTTGCAGGAATGCTCATCGGCAAAATCCGATGATGCAAGGAACTGTTTTAATATTGATGACATATGAATTTTACCTGTATTGTTCAGCCAGAGAGCCCGAGTGCAAAACTCCTTCTAATAATAGAACAAATGAGCAGACCACAAAAATATTGACTGTTATGCCGAGTCATCGCTTCACAGGCTTGCACCTTTAAACACCAGGGAGCCTCTGATTAATTCTATAATTGATCAAAGACTCCCTATACCTTAGACTGCAAGATCACTGATCACCTGCAACACTTCCATTGAATACACTCAACCAGATTCTTTTATATTGTCGCCCCGGTTTTGAAAAAGAAGTGGCAGCGGAAATTATGCACATTACCCGTCAGGCTGACATCTATGGCTTTATTAAATCCAAGCCTGATTCCGGCTATGTGGTTTTTCATAGCCAACCCCCAGTCACCTATGAGCGGCTAAATGAAATTATCAATTTCAATCATCTGGTATTCGCTCGCCAATGCCTGTTGGCCACCGACATCATCAATAACCTACCCAGCGATAATAGAATTACTCCGCTAATGTCCTGCATTCAATCCCTGGCGCTAACATTCAATGATCTGTTACTGGAAACCCCGGACAGCAACGAAGGCAAACAACTCAGCGGTTTCCTGAAAAAATTCAGCACACCCCTGCTTATGGCACTGAAACAGGCGAAGTTAATTGACAAGACTAGCCCCTGGCGATTGCATGGTTTTTTTCTTAGCTCCTCAGCAGTTTACCTGGGCCTAAGCCATATCCATAACAGCAGTCCACAACTGATGGGTATACCCCGGCTGCGTATGCCTAAAAATGCGCCCAGTCGTTCCACCCTGAAACTGGAAGAAGCCTTCAAAACCATGCTCGATGAATCTGAACAATTACGGTATTTACAAAATGGCATGAGCGCGGTGGACCTGGGTGCAAGCCCCGGCGGCTGGACCTGGCAACTGGTGCAACGGAGCATGATGGTGGTTGCCATCGACAACGGCCCTATGGATCAGGCCCTGATGGATAGCGGCCAGGTACAGCATATCAAAGCCGATGGCTTTAAATATCGGCCGGAAAAACCGGTGGACTGGCTGGTGTGTGACATGGTGGAACGGCCCCTGCACATTAGTCGCATGATCAGCCGCTGGCTGGTGGAAGGCCATTGTCGCCACACCGCCTTCAATCTGAAACTGCCCATGAAACAACGCTACGACATAGTCCAGCAATGCCGTGAGCTGATTGAAGCCAAACTGGACCAAGCGGGTATACGCTATAACATCAGAATTAAACAGCTGTACCACGACCGGGAAGAAGTGACGGTTATTATTACCCAATCCTGAGTCGGAAGTCGGAAGTCGGAAGTCGGAAAATCTAATTCACAAAGTGAATTAGTCAAAATCTTTTGACCTAAGACTTAAGACCTAAGACCTAAGACCTAAGACTTAAGACTTAAGACTTAAGACTTAAGACCTAAGACTTAAGACTTAAGACCTAAGACTTAAGACTTATAAGAATAACCCTGAAAACTCTACCAGTTTGTTAACCCCGTTATTTGTTTATAATGGCTCAACCCCAGCCAGGAACGGATCAATAGAATGACCGAAGCACGCGCGTTAAAACCCGAAGAGCACTTTATTACCGATGAACCCTACTATGAGCCCATCGGGGATGAAATTGAAGTATTCCTGGCCGCCTATCAACAGCAGATCCCTGTGCTTCTCAAAGGTCCCACCGGCTGCGGTAAAACCCGGTTCATGGAACACATGGCCTGGAGACTGAAAAAACCCCTGATTACCGTCTCCTGCCACGACGATTTAACCGCCTCGGATCTGGTGGGTCGTTTCCTGGTCAGTGGCGGCGAAACCATCTGGGTAGATGGCCCCCTGGCCCGTGCCGTACGTCATGGCGCTATCTGTTATCTGGATGAAGTGGTGGAAGCACGCAAGGACACCACCGTAGTGATTCACCCCCTGGCCGATGATCGACGAGTACTGCCCATGGAAAAAGTCGGTGAACTGCTGGAAGCCACCGAGGACTTCTGCCTGGCCATATCCTATAACCCCGGTTACCAGAGTGTGCTCAAGGATTTGAAACAGAGTACCCGACAACGTTTTGTGGCGCTGGAATTCGATTACCCTTCCAGCGATCTGGAAACCCGGATCATCATCAACGAAACCGGCATTGAACAGAATCTGGCTCACCGCCTGGTGCAATTCGCCCAGATGACCCGAAACCTGAAAGGTAGCGGCCTGGAAGAAGGCGCTAGCACCCGTTTGCTGGTGCATGCCGCCAAACTGATGCGAGCCAATATATCCCCGGTCACCGCTTGCCACAGCTCCATTGCCCAGGCCTTAACCGACGACCCTGAGATGCTGGCCGCCATCAATGAGTTAAGCTCATCATTATTCTGATCATCGGTACCCTGTCTTGAGTCTGCCTCCTTTTACCTATGCGGAAATCGAAGAACAGCTGGAGGATATATTCGTCGAGCTGAAACCGAAGGTCATCGAGCGACTGACGGAATTTGATATTGAATCCCAGGATGCCCTGCTGGTACTCATTGGCCAGGCCGCAGCGACCAGTCAAGGTCTGGCTTACCAGCTTGGTGAACGCCTGATCAAGGCTCTGGATATGATGGAAATTGAAACTATCGATCTCTGGCTCAATCAGGCCATCGATGTGTTCGACAGCAAAGGCCTGTATGGCTCCATTGCCAAACTGGATGAGCTGGAAAGTTTTGCCCAACATGCCCAGGACAAACTCACCGGTATTGGCTTCGAAGATGTATGTATCCTTCTGGAACATTTCATCCAGGGCCTGAGTGGCCGTCGCCTTAAATTAGACATAGACAAGCATAGCTATACGGATACCGAAACCCTGTACCTGCCCTCTATGCAGAATTACTTTAGCGCCAAGGAAGACAATTTCAGCCTGTACAAATGCACCGCCGTACACCTGTGGGCCCAAACCTGGTACGGCACCTGGCATATCGAACCGGCCCAGCTCCAGCAATACGACGACCCGGATAAAGCTCTGCGCTGGTTTCATGTGCTGGAAGCCATTCGACTCGATGCCTGTATTGAGCGGGAATTACCCGGTATCCATCGGGAAATGTATCGCCTCAGCCTGCTGGCCGAACAACCGCCGCTGGGTGAGTTAGCACTGCCCGACATCGAAGCCTTGAAACAGCCACAGGCCACTTCCTCACTGAGCATTGAGCTACTGCAGCAACAGTATCATCGCAAACCGCCTGCGGTAGCCCATTACCACGGCTGCCTGAAACCCCAGCAGGTGGAAACGGTTCGCGCCATTCGACTGGCCAGGGAAAAGGACCTGTTCCGACTGGCTCTGGCCCAGATGATGGAAGATAAAACCGGCAAAAAACCAGAGCAAATGAGTGAGGCGGAACGTTCGATGTTCAGTGCCGAGCGCGTGGAGAACCTGGATGAAATGAATGGCAGCAGCTTTAAGTTAGAGCTGGATGGCGACATGATACAGCCACCGGACAATGTGCTGCATTTAATGGACTCCATCATTCAGGACCTCGGCCTGATTCCTCCCGAATATCTGGTGGCCGCCGGTGATGGCGGTTATGCCATGACCCATGATGATGAGGAAAAGAAGAAAACCAGGAGCGTCTGGGAAGGTACCTACCACGAAGAAGGCGCATCCCTGCACCGTGAATGGGATTACAAGCGTAAACGTTATAAGAAAAACTGGTGTGCGGTGAGGGAACTGGATGTGCATTCCTCGCATAACAATTTTATCGATAACACCCTGAAAAAATATTCCGGCCTGGTAAAAAGCCTGCGCCGCACCTTTGAAGTACTGCGAGGTGAAGACAAAACCCTGAAACGCCAGCCTTACGGCGACGACATCGACATCGATGCTCTGGTAGAAACCTGGGCCGATACTCAGTGTGGCATGGAAATGTCCGACAACATATTCACCAAAATGCACAAGGAAGAACGCAATATCGCCGTCATCTTCATGGTCGATATGAGCGGCTCCACCAAAGGCTGGATCAACGAAGCGGAAAAGGAATCACTGGTACTGTTATGCGAAGCCCTGGAAATTCTGGGTGACCGTTATGCGGTTTACGGTTTCACCGGCATTACCCGCAAGCGTTGTGAAATCTATCGAGTCAAAGCCTTTGATGATGAGTATGATGACACCACTAAAGGCCGGATAAATAACATCATCCCCCAGGAATATACCCGGCTCGGCGTATTCATTCGCCACTTCACCGAAATGTTCCGCGACGTGGAAGCCAAAACCAAATTACTGATTACCCTGTCCGATGGCAAACCGGAAGACTATGACGGTTACCGAGGCGAATACGGCATCGAAGATACCCGCATGGCATTAATCGAAGCCAAGCGTGAAGGCGTGCATCCTTTTTGCATCACCATTGATCGCGAAGCGCGGGATTATTTGCAGCACATGTATGGCAAAACTAATTTTGTGGTGATTGATGATGTAAATAAACTGCCGTTGAAGGTGGCAGATATTTATCGGCATATTACCAGTTAACTTTTCTGATGTTTTATACTGGTCTAAATCGATCAGGCAGTACATTTTTAAGCTTATCTTTAATTTATAAATTGGCAACAAAATGCCGCCCTTTTGTTGTTTGCCCTGCGGGTTCCCGTGGTTTGTTAACTCTTATGCTAAAGCCCATCATGCTAATCCATAAAAATAAGCAAGAGCTCCGGTAAACCCAAAACCTGTAATCAGGGTTAGTGGTATGCCAATACGTAAAAAATCAGTGAATTTATAAGCTCCAGCACTGTAAATTAATAAATTAGTCTGGTAACCAATGGGTGTGGCATAACTCATGTTAACACCAAATAAAACGGCCAGAATAAAAGGCTCAATGGGTACACCCAGTTGTTGAGCAATATTTACGGCTATAGGCGTCCCCACAACGGCTGCCGCTGTATTTGAAACAACATTGGTAATAATCGACATCAAAAATATCAGGGCACATAGAATGGTAACAACCGACATGCCGTCTGTCAGGTGTACAAAATAATAAGCCAGGAACTCAGTAGCGCCTGTATCAATCAGCGCTTTACCCAATGCCAGACTGACCACAATAATCATAATCACCTGTACATTTAGCGCTTTACCGATATCACGCCATCTCAGACAACGCGTTAACAGGGTAACGCCTGCGCCTGCCAGAGCACTGACTGAAATGGGCAAAATATTAAATGCCGCCAGGCTAACCACAGCAACCATGGTTAGAATAGCCAACGGACCTTTTTTCGATGGCACATAATCAATTTTTTTATCCAGCACCAGTAACTTGGTTTCATCTCGAATTAGATTTATATTTTCCAGCTTCCCTTGCACCAACAAAATATCTCCCTGGCGTAAGGTAATTTCACTCAGCTTTTCATTGATTCTCTCTGTCGGCTTATTCAGCCGATGCATTGCCAGAACAATTACATTATATTTATCGGCCAGCCTGGCTTGTTTCAGCGACTGATTATGCAGCTGTGAATTACTGGTCACCAGTACTTCAGCAATTACCTGATCATCTTCCTCTTCCTGGTATTCACCTTCAATAAATTCATCCTGTTTATTAACATTATGTAACTGGCCGTTAAGTTTGGATTCAAATTCCTTGAGTTTTTCTGCGGTACCGCTGATAAATAGAACATCACCCGGCTTGAGAAGCACCGTAGGCAGAGGCAGAATGATCTGATTTTTACGCCGTCTTATTTTGTGAATCGAAACTTCATGATTTATTTTTTCCAGCACCGCATGAATATCTTTCCCCGCGGCATAGCTGCTAGTAGATATAAACAACACTGCATTATAAATGCGTTGGCTGACATTATTTAAATCGATTTGTCGTTCTGGCAGCAGCTTTGGCGCAACCAGCCAGAGAAAGATAATAGCCACTGATCCAACGATAACAACCGGTAGTGTGAAATCAAACATATAGAAATTTACTGCACTGATATCCGCCGCTATGGCAATAATGAGCAAGTTGCTAGAAGTACCAATGGTTGTAGCCATGCCACCTATCAAGGTAGCAAAACCTATCGGCATGAGAACCTTCGACGGCGCTGTCCGGGTATCCATAGCAACACCAATTAAAATCGGAATCAGCATGATAACTATGGGTGTATTATTCATGAAAGCGCTGAATACAGCACTCACAACCAATGTCACTAAAAAAACCAGTTTAGGCTGTTTTTTCCAGTAATTGGACAATACTCGACTCAATAGTTTAAGTGCACCGGTTTTTTCTATACTTTTTCCCAAAATCATTAGCGAACAAATGGCAATCAGGGCTTCATGACCGAAGCCAGAAAAAAAATCAGCCGGTTTTAATGACGTTCCATCTTGGTGAATATAGGGCGATAGCGTAAATAGCAGAGTTAATACAATAAGAATCAGCAGACTCGAAGTTTCCAGACGATACCTGTCCTGGGAAAACAGATAAAAAGCAATAACGGTCAGAGTCAGTGTAGCAACCGCATGATAAGTAAGATCCATATTAACAGGCTCATCTCGTTATTTAACTCTGAGTTTAGTTGATTAAATTTAATACTGTAATTTTACACCCGAGTGATAGATATTTTGATTTCTCACTGCAAAATTAAAAAGACAAAGCGAGCACAGAACACTGTTTAGACTAATATTCGAAAACGCTAATTAATCCTTTTATTTAACCATCCGTCATCCTGTACACCTGCTTGATTATTACAGCCCGTCTCCACTTTGATTCGCTTTCTGTAAATGACATTGCACTATTGCTGCCCTGAGACATTTTTCATCGATAATTTCAGAATACAGGTGCCAGTGGTGCTCCACTGATACCGCCTGTATGCTAAGACTTTTTTCCATGCGCTCTCGCTGATCCCGACTCAGATGTTGCAGTGTTAGCAAAGAAGGTGCTATCCATTCGAGAAAGGCACTGGCCAGGCTGACCTGCTCAGCTTCAGGCCAGTCTTCTGTGAGCAGGAATACGGGAAAGTCCTCGACTGTCATATGGGTGTTGCTCACCTCAATGATGCCACTGCCATTGCTCTGCCGGGTGACCCAGTGCTTGTGGATATTGAAACCTGCAGCTTGCTTCACCAGCTCTTCTAGTTCACTGGCCAGGGGATATCTGCGCTGACTGAGTACGCCGTTAGCCCCGATGCATGATGACCAGTATTTGGGTTCGGGCACAGGCAGTGAGCTGTCGATAGTTGCTGAGGCCAGTAGTGCCAATGGCCGCGAGTCATCCCTGTCGAATAACCACAGCTCACGATTATCTTCCAGTCTGAATGGCAGCTGCTCAAGGCGTTCTCGGATGCATTCAATCAACTCGTTGCATTGCAGCGTGAGAGGGTCATTCTCCAGGTGTGGAGCCAGTGGGCGATTCACCAGACCATCTTCCAGTGACCATAAACCGTAGCGATAGAACGCCACCTGGCGGCTATTTTGATTCAGGCTACCCCATCCGTCACTGCGTTCGGCAATGACTTCAATGTCCCAAACCACACCATTGGCACTGCTTGCACGACCACCTACGGTTTCGATGACCTGCAACACACCGAGAAAAGGATTGACGCGACGAATCGCGTAACTGCGTACGAGATCGGGCTCGGATAATGGGTAATATTTAGCCGACATTGGCTAGTTTTTCACGCAGTAATGATATGAGCGTTTCAGCATCATCCTGCATCTCCGGGGGGATAACTTCAAACAGGTATTCGAGTTCATCGAGCACCGTTTCGATTTCACTCCTGCCAGTAAGCTCATGCATTCGCATAGATACCTGCTGCATATAAGCATAGGGGTCAACACCACTCATAAGTATTCCCTCGCAGAATCAGTATGCATCTTTTATAGCACAATTAAATCAGCAGTTACCCTATAACGATAATGGAAATATGTAGCGATTTATCCCGTTTTTATACCCTGGAGAATAGCCAAAGTTAACAGAAACCGTTGTCTGACTTTAATGGCACATACTTACGACAAAATATGAATATACTGCGTCATTCCGCTATGCTTTTGAGCCGGAAGCCAATGAACTCAGCTACCAGAAAACCTCTGATTCAGAGAATAATGCCAGTACAGAGCATCACCTACACGACATCGTAAAAGATCTGAAAATAATCTCATTAATCAGTGTGCCTATGATTTTTCAGCCCAGCTTTTAAGAAACCTGTGAACTGAGGCTTTTGATGTTCGGGAAATGTCTTGCATGAGCGTAAAAGGAATCGGCTCAATCTGATATTCTTCTGTGATATCCGACAGCATTTTAAGCCAAAGATGTACCGTCATATCTGCATCCGCAAGTGCGCGATGGAATGTCCCATCATTTGGAATATGATGATATTCAACAAGAGTCCCCAACTTATGATTGGGAGCATCCTGATACAATCGCCGTGCCAATAACATAGAGCATGCAAACTCACCTGAGCTGGCTCGCCTTATACGATGCAATTCTGACAGTAAAAAGCGACTGTCAAATGAAGCATTGTGCGCGACCAGGTCAAAGTCCTCGATAAAATCGAAAAATTCCCTCATCACCTCTTTGCATGGTGGCGCGTCTTTTAACATTTCATTTGTGATACCCGTATAATTCTCGATAAAAGCATCTACCCGTTTACCCGGATTCATGAGACTTTGGAAGCGATCGGTGATCCTGCCTTGTTCAATTCGGACAGCACCTATTTCAATTGCTCGGTCACCACTATCTGGCGACAAACCCGTGGTCTCGAAGTCAAGAACGATAACCGTATCAGCCCAATTTTGTTTATTTATTACCATTTTAATAACTCTGCTGAGGTTCACATCCTCTGCTCACCGATTTGATACTGAAACCCATGCAAGTAAACCAGCCTGTACGATGTGACCTATGAGCTTCATTGTGACTCATGATATGCCCTGGAAATTTATTATTGTTAGGAAGGCCGTAGAAAATACCTGCTAAACCCAGGCAAGAGCAAATCACATTGCCTTCTTTTGTATCAGTTTATTTCAGAAAGTTGATGATTTAGCTTGTTAAAAGCATAAATCATTGATAATAATGGTTATTTACCAATGTCCTTTCTACTTAGAGCTTCTCAATAAACGACCGCATCGCTTTATATGGCCATAAACATTCACTTTTTTTCATGCCTTTGATGGTTACCGGTCGTTTATTCAATCGTGCCGATGTCGAATATATGGGTAACTGCATAACATCCGGCACATCCATGAGCAAAGCTTCAAGCTCCGCCATTCTCACCGTTCGCATACTGCCCTGCACAGAACGGTTGCAGACGGTATCAAACTGCAAAGCATCCAAATGCGACAATGCCCTGTGGATAAGCTCATGTTCAAAATCCAGTTTCAATAAGGTATTGGCAAACAGGTCGTTAAACCTGAATTCCAGATTGGAAAAATCCTGTTTCTTCAATCCCGCTACCAGCAAAACAAAACGCGTAGCATCATGGCAAAACATCACACACTGACGCCGATCTATAACGTATAAATTCGCATGCCAACTACCCAGCGGATGGGTCTCCGTCAAAGCTGTTTCGCTTATACAGGGCAATTTCGCCGCAAGCTTTTGAGTACAATGAATAATCATAATAACGAACGATAGCGGTTAATTTCCCGGTAATCAATTGTTTCAATTGGGTATACCCCCCTGCTATCGCGCTGATTAGGCCGTGAAAACCGAGGACTTTAGCCAATTATTTTGGCCACCCCGATAGTGACAGACCAGAAAATCCCATCCGCGCCCGCTACAGGCGGTATAATTCCACCAATTCAAGA
>JBLYYN010000339.1:0-2784 GCA_048550535.1 Gammaproteobacteria bacterium | reverse complement strand
ATGGACACTTCATCCAGTCGTAACAAGGGGTGCGGTAACTTGCTGGGCTTGAAAAATTTAAAATGAAACGGAGAATCTACATGGGCCTGTGAAATCATTTCCATGCGTTGCAGGGTTTTCACCCGACTTTGGGCCTGCTTCGCCTTGCTGGCCTTGGCCTTAAAACGGCGGATGAAATCTTCAATGTGGTCAATTTCACGCTGCTGCTTTTCAAACATGGACTGCTGTTGCGCCAGCTGTTCAGCACGAATTTTCTCAAATGCTGAATAGTTCCCGCTATACAGCTTGATACCCTCATGTTCGACGTGAGCTATGTGGTCACTGACACGATCCAGAAAATCTCGGTCATGGGATATCAGGATTAATGTACCTGGGTAATTCAGCAACCAGCTTTCCAGCCAGATCACCGCATCCAGATCCAGATGATTGGTGGGCTCATCCAGTAGTAACAGATCAGAACGACACATCAGCGCCTGGGCCAGATTCAGTCGCATTCGCCAGCCACCGGAAAACTGCTTCACCGGCTGTTCTAGCTCGGTGGATTTAAAGCCCAGGCCCAGCATCAGTTTACCGGCCCGGGCTCGGGCGCTGTAGGCGTCGATATCGTCCAGCCGATGATGATATTCCGCCTGTGCCGTACCATTCTCAGCAACTTCCGCCTGGGCCAGCGACTGCTGAATCTGCCGCAGTTCGGCATCACCGTCCAGCACATATTCGATGGCCGGTTTATCTCCTGCCGGAGTTTCCTGCGCTACATGAGCAATGGTAATTCTGCTGGGAATATCCACCTCACCTTCATCGCTGTGTAGCTGGCCCAGCAACAGGGCAAACAGACTGGATTTACCACAACCATTGGCCCCGGTTAAACCCACCTTGTTACCATGATGGATAGTGAAGCTCACCCCATGGAACAACTGGCGAATGCCACGACGAATAGCGAGATTAGAAAATTTCAGCATGAATTAATTAAAGCCCTTGCCACAGAGACGCTTAGACCACAGAGAACATAATTGTTTTACTATCATTTCATCTTTGCACTTTTAATCATGGCATGTTCTGGAATCTTCATTCCAATTTAACAGGAATGACGTAGTAACTGACTTAAGACTTAAAATTTATGACTTACAACTATCTTTTAAACGCCTGCGCCAATGCGTCGGCCATGGCTGAATTGGCCACATCTGGTTGCTGCTTTTGCGGCTGTTTCCTGCGGTTGTTTGCACCATCTTTACGAATATCCGCCACCTGCTCTCGACTGTCATCTTCCAGGCGCATACTCAGGCCGATACGTCGGCGCTGGATATCCACCTCCATCACCTTCACCTTCACTACATCACCGGCTTTCACCACCTCACGAGGATCTTTAACGAAGGTATTGGATAAAGCCGAAATATGCACCAGGCCATCCTGATGTACTCCGATATCGATAAAGGCCCCAAAGTTGGTCACGTTGGTTACCACCCCTTCCAGCACCATGTCCGGCTCCAGGTCCTTGATATCTTCCACTCCATCCCTGAATTCTGCAGTCTTAAACTCTGGCCTGGGATCGCGCCCCGGTTTTTCCAGTTCTTTTATGATATCGCTCACGGTAACTACACCAAACCGCTCATCGACGTAATCCTCGGGCCGAAGTTTTTTCAGGAAACCGCTGTCCCCTATGATGGACTTAATTTCACGGTTCTGCTTAGCAATGATTTTTTCCACTACCGGATAGGTTTCTGGATGTACCGATGATCGATCCAGTGGGTTGTCACCATCCATAATACGCAGAAATCCAGCTGCCTGTTCAAAGGCTTTGGGGCCTAGACGTGGCACCCCCAGCAGCTTTTTACGACTGCTGAAGGCACCATAGGTGTTACGGAATTCGACAATATTCTCCGCCATGGCCTGGCTCAAGCCAGACACCTGTGACAACAATGGCACCGAAGCCATGTTGACGTCTACTCCCACGGCATTTACACAGTCTTCGACAACCGCATTCAGTGAACGCGCCAGACGAACCTGACTGACATCGTGCTGATACTGCCCAACACCTATGGCCTTGGGTTCGATTTTCACCAGTTCGGCCAATGGGTCCTGCAAACGACGGGCTATGGACACGGCCCCGCGCAAGGACACATCCAGCTCGGGAAATTCACGGGCGGCAAACTCCGACGCCGAATAGACAGAAGCACCGGCTTCGGACACCACCAGGGCATTCAGAGCCAGTTCAGGATACTTCTTGATCAGCTCTTTAGCCAGCTTGTCGGTTTCACGGGAACCCGTTCCATTGCCAATACTCAGAAGTGTGACATTGTGCTTTTTGGCCAGTACAGCCAGTACGGCTATGGACTGATCCCACTGTTTTTTGGGTACATGGGGATAAATGGTGGCCGTGTCTAACAGCTTACCTGTGTCATCCACCACCGCCACTTTCACCCCGGTACGCAGGCCAGGATCCAGCCCCATAGTGGCCTTGGGCCCAGCCGGAGCGGCCAGCAACAGGTCATTAAGATTAGAAGCAAATACCTTAATGGCTTCTGCTTCTGCCGCTTCCTTCAGGCGCATTTTTAGCTCCATATCCAGATGCGTAAAGATCTTGATTTTCCACGCCCAGCGCACGCTATCCTGCAACCATTTATCGGCCGCCCTGCCCTGATTCTCCAGACCAAAATGCCTGGAAATCATCAGCTCACAGGGGTGACTGGCCATTTCCTCTTCACCGGCCAGTTTTAGACTCATTTGCAGCACCCCTTCATTGCGCCCACGGAACAGTGCCAGTGCGCGATGGGAGGGAATCTTACT
>JBLYYN010000338.1:0-2676 GCA_048550535.1 Gammaproteobacteria bacterium | reverse complement strand
TGACCTCGGCAAGGTTCTGGCCAAATAGTTGAAACCCGCCACCTTTTGTGGCCGTACCCAGCACCACCCTGGTCGGGGCATCACCCTGCGCAAAGAGTTCCACAGAAATGGAAAAGAGAAAAAGTAAAGCAACTACTTGAACCAGCGACCGGACGATCAGACCAGGCATGGAGAAGTCCTCACTCGTTGGGATTAGGATTGGGATAGTGATGACAATAGCATGCGGGGAAAACAAATGCGATTGGCCTCAATAGAATCCTGGGAGCCCTTTTAGCTTTTAATATTCTAAACTATCACCTATCAGTCAATTTTATGTTATACATAAATCGTGCCCCCGGTTACTAGATTAGCAGGAATACGGTGGATGTCTGTCCCCTGGTAGCTGTAAAATTTCCAGCACCTCCTGTGTTGTATTCACAGCACACACCTGCTCAGCCAGACTTTCACAATCAGCCTTTGTAAGATCCACAACCCGCTGCGCAAGGTGAGGAATAAACGGCGCATCCACTGAAAACGTACGATAACCCAGACCTAACAACACCGGTAACACACCCGAGATTTGCGCCAGTACGCCACACAGTTGAATATTATTTAAATTTTCACCGGCCTGTTGTGCCAGCTGTCTGAAAAGACGAAACAACAAGGGTGCGTAGGGATCAAGATAATCACGCAACGCAGATCGATCGCGATCTGCCGCATACACACTTTGCATTAAATCATTGCAACCTATGGCAACAAAATCAGCACGATTCAACAGCTCGGCGATATCCAGTACCATCGCCGGTGTTTCTGCCATGGCACCAACAGGTACATGGTCGGGCAGACTTTTTCGAATCAAGGATAACCAGTGGTCATATTCTTCCACGCGCACCAGAAACGGCAACAGTACACGCACAGGAAAATCCGTCGACAAACCAGCAAGCGCAGCCAGTTGCGCACTAACCACGCCTTGCACTGGCTCGATGTTGAACAGGCGAACCCCCTGCAAACCAAGAGCCTGCCCCATAATGTCCAACTTGGGTAGCCAGGATGGAATTTTATCTGCGGCTACATCCAGTAAACGAAACGTCACGGTTAAGGGTGAAGCTGCTTTGCATATTTCTCCAAAGGCACGGGAGTAAAACGCGGCATCGGGTAAAAGATCGTTGTCCGGTATCAAAAACTCTGTACGCACCAGACCAATAGCTTGTGCACCCAGAGCCTTTGCTTCCCCGGCGATAGAAGATTGACGTACACTGGCAGATAAATTTACCGGCTCACCATCGGCCATCATTACCGGTTTTCCCGCTTCCAGCTTTTGCCTTAATTCGACAACCGCAGGCACGGCATCAACATTACTCGAAATAAGCCCGCTGCTGCCATCGATGACAAGCCTCATATCCTGTTCAAGTAACTCAGCCTGCTGAGCACTGACCAACACTGTCGGCACACCCAATCCTAACAAACCAATCATGGTATGAGAAAAAGGTACAGATTCGACCACGATGAAACCTGCAGGCAAGGAACTGAAGCTAGACACTTCATGCTGTGAGATCAGCAGGATACGTTGTGCAATATCCCCACTTATCCCCTTATGAAGCCTGGCTATAGCAACACCAGGAAAATAAGCTGAGCCTGTAATGTGAATATCATTTCTAGTCATTTTGAAGCCATTTAAGAAACTGGGGTCACGACTATATAGATTTATGCCCTTTGGGTATTTATGCCCCCTGGGTATTCATGCCCCTTGGGTATTCATGCCCTTGGGGTATTTATGCCCCTTGGGTATTTATGCCCTTGGGGTATTTATGCCCCTTGGGTATTCATGCCCTTGGGGTACGTAAGAGGTAGAATTACGTTTGAAACAGTAATCGAGAACACAGTTCTCACTAATATACTATAAAACCAAATAATGTCCCGCTTCTTCTTCAATTTTAGGTCTGCCCAGCGGGGCTGGATTTACCTGCCGTTTTGTCATTTGTTTAATTTTTTCTTTAAAATCATCGCGACCCAATACCAACTCTTCATTTAATGCACTCCTTATACTGTGGAGCTCATCTTTATCTAAATGATTTCTAAATAATTCACGATAGGCAAATTGTCGCTCTAACTCACTGCCACCTAATTTTTCATATAACACATGCATGCTTAACAAGGTATTAGCATGACCCATTCCATTACTCCCATAGCTAGACCATTGATAATCACCAGGATGCGTCACCATCGAGGCTCGAACCGGATTAAGTTCAATATACCTCATGCATGTAAATAAATATTTTTCACTATCAACCAAACTAGATTTAAAACGCCCCTCCCAGAGGGTACCGGTTCTTCTATATACATGATTAATATAATGAACGTACTTTCTACCTAAATCTTGCATCATATGCGATACGCCATATACATGGAATGGCGTGACCAATAGATGAACATGATTTGTCATTAACACATAGGCATGTATTGCACATTGGTTTTTATGCGCAGCCTCCTTAAGGTCATGGAGATATCGATAATAATCATCCTCCGCATAAAAACAGGGCTGTCGATTATTACCTCGTTGAATGACATGTTGTGGTATCCCGATTAATTTGAATCTTGGTTTTCTAGACATCACCACCTCCTTGTGATGGATTATTTAACTAGATGCTACTATCTTTTGAGTTGTTTGTTGTTGGGTATATTAGCAAAAACTGTGTT
>JBLYYN010000337.1:0-23577 GCA_048550535.1 Gammaproteobacteria bacterium | reverse complement strand
TTTCCAGATTGGCGATGGAACGAAATATGAGCCGATGTTCCTTACGATAAAAATCTACTTCCGCAATCCGATCGCCAATTTGCTCCCAGGCCCGATTATCCAGCATTAATCCCCCCAGTACCGCCTGTTCAGCTTCGATGGAATGGGGTGGAATTTTCAGGTCCCGCGGGTCTTTGCCGGAATGAGGTGATAGTTGTGAGAAAACTGCGGATTCAGCCATGTTGAATTATTATCCAGTGAGATAAGATCAAAGATCAGACTAAAATCTTGCCACTGTCTTCGACTTTGTACAATAGAATAAGCTGTGGATAAGTTCTGGATATGATGTGTGTTTTGCACATAGAGACTGTGCAGGCAAAAAAACGCGAATCGGCATAACACCGATTCGCATTTTATAACAGTAATGGCTTATTCTTCGCCGATGACCGTCAGCTTGATAGTGACATCCACATCGCTGTGCAGGTGCAGATCGATGTCATATTCACCCGCCATACGAATCGCCCCGGTAGGTAAACGAACTTCTTTTTTTGCCACCTCAACACCGGCGGCCGTAATCGCATCGGCAATGTCAGCGGTACCCACGGAACCGAACAGCTTACCTTCAGTACCGGATTTAGAAGTGATGCTGATAGCCAGATCAGTGAGCTTGGCTTTACGAGCTTCGGCTTCAGTCAATAGTTCGACAGCCTTAGCTTCCAGTTCAACGCGACGCGCTTCCAGTTCTTTGATGTTTTCTTCCGATGCAGCTTTGGCTTTACCCATTGGCAGCAGGAAATTGCGTGCATAACCGGGTTTAACACTTACTACATCACCCAGACCACCCAGGCGGTCAATCTTTTCTAATAAAATGACATCCATCTTTAATGCCTCTATGTCTTAATCTAAATTCAGTGTGTGCGAGCCAGGCGATTTCTAAAATCCACCCAGGTATCGCTCAGGCCAAATACCGCCAGTGGTAACACCACCAGATGCGGTATAAACAATAACATTACATACAAACCAATCAGCCATCCCTTAGCGATCTTTCTAAGTTCGAATACCCCATGTACTACAGCTATACCCTGCAACAGGTAAAGACTCAGCACCAGCAGCACAATCATGGTGGCCAGCTCAGATGCCGAAAATAAAGCCATCAGCAATAACACAGAACTGATCAGGTTTAACGGGCGTCCCAGCCTGAGACCGTTAAACTCTTTAGCCAGGCCGCCGGGATTATATAATACAGACTGCCACCAGCGCCCCAGCAATAGACTGAGCATAATACCCATCATCATGCCAGTGACCAGAATTCCCGGCAGCAGTACCAGTACCGATTCTACAGCCAGTTGCAATTCCTGCCGCTGGGTAGTGCCTGCTTGCTGCTCAATGATCGGCTTCAGCATATTAGCGAACTCCTGCTGAAGCAGTGTCTGCAGCTCAGGAAACCCCAGTTGCAACAAAAGTACCAAGAACACAGAGAAACCCATGATGGCCTGCAGGCTGGCACTCAGTGATACTGAGTTTCTCAGTATTACTGCGGCCAGCCACACCGGTATCCAGAGCAGCAATATCACTCCCACCACCAGCAATGGGGTCCCCATCACCAGCCAGCCCAACAGTAAAGATGCCGCGCCAGCATAGCCTATCAGCTGTAATCCCCGAGCCGGTCCCAGGTGCAAAGCTACCAGAGCAATTACGCCCCCGCTGAGCCAGGCAACCGGTGGCAGGATAAATGCCAGCAATGCCGTAACGGCGGCCACTACAGCCGCCTGACTGGGGCCAGCCATGATAAATCTGGCCAGTGCAATCATGGAATATCCTTACCCCGCCTATGGCCAGAGTAAGCTAGCTCACTTAGTGGCTGTCAGTGAAAGGCAACAGTGCCAGATAACGAGCACGTTTTACCGCAGTCGTCAGCTGACGCTGATACTTGGCTTTGGTGCCCGTAATACGAGCCGGTACCAGTTTGCCACTTTCGCTGATGTAATTTTTCAGCAGGTTCAGGTCTTTGTAGTCACACTGTGTAATACCTTCAGCAGTGAAACGACAGAATTTTTTACGACGAAAATAAGCCATTAAGAATCTCCAATCTAATCCAGTAAATTATTCTTCGGTTTTAACGTTTGTTGCTTCAGCTACTTCAGCTACTGGCGCTGCTTCAGCTACTGGCGCAACCTCTTCAGTCCTACGAGGTCTTTCTTTTTCCTCTTCTTTGACCAGAGGGGAAGCCTCAGTGACCGCAGCTTTGGTTTTGACCACCAGGTTACGCAGAACCGCATCGTTGAAACGGAAAGATGATTCCAGCTCTTCCATTTCTTCACGACCGCATTCGATGTTCATCAGAACATAATGAGCTTTATGGATTTTATTGATTGGGTAAGCCAGTTGGCGACGACCCCAGTCTTCCAGACGATGGATAGTTCCACCATTGGATTCGATAATACCGCGGTAACGATCTACCATGGCAGGTACCTGTTCACTCTGATCCGGGTGAACCAGGAATACAACTTCATAATGACGCATAAGAATGCTCCCTATGGTTAATGCCCCCAGTGTTTGCTGTGGAGCAAGGAGTAGTTAAATATGTATATTTAACACGACCCGGTATCCAGATTAAGGACCCCAGGGGCGCGTATTCTACTGGTATATGGCCGACAGAACAAGATCAAGCTGAACTTATTCAACAAAAACCACTGGTTTGTACCAATCAGGACTTAAGCCTCAATATAAACAAGCGCTCATTTCCGCTATATAACAAGCAGAGCAATCTAAAAAGCAATAGTGCGCAAATGAACGCGAATGCACGCATATAAGTACTAAAGCATCTGTATGTTGTGCTCCGTTGGCGCACAAATAAAACATTTGCGTTTATTGACGGAATCGTTATTGTTTTATTGCAGCATGGGTTCCAGTACTTGCCATACCGTTTTCAGAATCACGGGCTGCGCCTTGGCCGATGGGTGAATACCGTCTGCCTGCATCAGTTGGGGATTGTCACCCACCGAATCCAGTAGAAATGGGATCCTTGATATCTCATAGCGGTCCGCCAGTTTCTGGTAAATGCCATGAAACTGTTCCGTATATCGCTTACCGTAATTCGGCGGGATATGCATGCCAGCCAGTATCACTTTAGCCCCGGCTTTGGTTGACTGCTGGATCATTTGCGACAGGTTATTTTCCATTTGCCTCAGCGGCATACCCCGCAAGCCATCATTGCCACCAAGTTCGATGATGACGATGTCAGGCTGATATTTGCTGAGCAAACCCGGCAACCGATGCAGACCATTATAAGTGGTATCACCGGTCACACTAGCATTCACCATGCGGTATTTGTGCCCTTGCTGCTTGAGTTTCTGGTTAGTGAGAGACACCCAGCCCTGCTGTGAACCAATACCGTAAGCGGCACTCAAACTATCACCCAATACCAGAATGATGTTAGTTTGTCGTGCATATACCGATGTCGTGGCTGTAACCATTAAAACAAAAACCAATAATAGACGCATTATGACCCATCCAGATGACTGCATTATTTCCGCTCATGATTTATATAAACAGGTACCGGCGCTGGATGGTGATTCCAGCAGCACGCTGGATATCCTGAACGGACTCGATCTCGAAATCAAGCCGGCACAGACCATTGCCATTCTGGGCGCCTCAGGATCAGGCAAATCCACCCTGCTGGGATTACTGGCCGGACTGGATCTTCCCAGCAATGGAGATATAGTGCTCGCCGGGCAATCCCTGAGCCAGCTGGATGAAGACGGCCGGGCGAATGTTCGCTCCCAGTATGTGGGCTTTGTGTTCCAGTCATTCCAGTTATTACCCAGCCTGGATGCCCTGGAAAATGTCATGCTGCCGCTGGAGCTTAAATCCGATACCGAAGCACAAAGCAAGGCCCATGCCCTGCTCGACCGAGTCGGACTGGGTCAGCGATTGCATCATTATCCAAAACAGTTGTCCGGTGGTGAACAACAACGGGTCGCTATTGCCCGTGCCTTTGCTACCCAGCCGGCCATATTATTTGCCGACGAACCCACGGGTAATCTGGACCAGAAAACCGGCGACCATATTATTCAGTTGCTGCTGGAGATGAATCGAGAACACAACACCACCCTGGTGCTGGTCACCCATGATGAACATCTGGCGGGTCAGTGTCAGCGCCGGCTGCTGCTGGAAAATGGTCGGCTCACGGAAATCAGCCCGCATGGATAACCTCAAACTGGCCTGGCGCCTGCTGAAACGCGACTGGTATGTGGGTGAACTGCGCATTCTGATCATGGCTTTACTGATCGCCGTGACCAGCATTACCTCCATAGGCCTGTTCACTCAACGCATCCACCTGGCGCTGAATGACCAGACGGGCCGCTTTCTGGGTGCCGACCTGCTACTCAGCAGCCCCCGCCCTCTAGACTCATCCATCTCAAACAAAGCCAGCCAGTTACAGCTAAGACAAAGCCAGGGCATGAGTTTTTCCAGCGTAGTGATGGCCAATGACCAGTTCCAGCTGGCCCACATCAAGGCGGTGGACACCCACTATCCACTGAGAGGCGAAATCAGGGTCAGCGACTCACGCTATGGCGAACCACAAGCCTTGCAACACGGTCCCGATGCAGGAGAAGTCTGGCTTAGTCAACGCATCCTGGACAGCCTGGATATTGACACGGGCGCCAGCATTGAACTGGGAGAACGCATATTTGAAGTCAGCGCCCTGCTGGTTCAGGATCCGGGACAGACCGGAGGCTTTGCCTCCTTTGCTCCGCGTTTGTTAATGAATCTTGCGGATGTGCCGAGCATCGGCGTCATCAAACCCGGTAGTCGGGTTAATTATTTGCATTTTTTCAGTGGCCCGATCGAATGGCGCAACGAATTTGAAATATGGCTGAAACCTCGTCTAATCAACAGCCAGAAACTGCTGGGAGGCCGCGAGGGCTCTCCGGCCATCAGTTCCGCCATGGAACGCGGTGAACAATATTTATCCCTGGGCTCCATGCTCAGTGTGATGCTGGCCGGTATTGCCATAGCCATGGCCGCCAATCGCTACAGCCAGCGTCATTTTGATCAATCCGCCCTGCTGCGGTGTATGGGCGCCACACAGCATCGGTTGATTAAAATCTACCTGTTTCAGATTCTGTTGATCGGATTGATCGCCAGCAGCCTGGGTGTACTCGCCGGCCTGTTCACCCAGCAAGGGCTGATTAGCCTGCTCGCAGGTCTCATACCCGATGACCTGCCCAGTGCCAATGCGGTACCCATCATCACCGGCCTGGTCTCGGGCATGGTAACCCTGTTGGGTTTCAGTCTACCTGCAATATTAAGGCTAAAATCCGTGTCACCCTTGCGCGTGTTACGACGAGACCTGACACCCTTACCCTTAAGTGCCTGGCTGGTATACGGTCTGGCCTTATTGAGTCTGGTGCTGTTGATGTGGTGGCAGTCCAATAGTCTCAAGCTGACCCTGGTGGTGCTGGTGGGTGTCTTCTTCAGCCTGTTGATGCTGTATATCCTGTCCTGGTTGTTGATGACAATTGGCTCATTCAGCATTCCCCGTTTCAAAGGCCCCTGGCGAACGGCCATGCAACAACTACTTCGGCATAGAGCTGCCAACCAGTTACAGCTTCTGGCCTTTGGTCTGGCGATGATGATTCTGCTCATCATTACCCTGCTGCGCACCGATCTGGTTAGCCGGTGGCAGGCCCAGTTACCCGAGCAGGCCCCCAATCATTTCGTGGTTAATATCCAGGACTATCAGGTAGATTCTCTTAAACAGTATTTTCAACAGAACCAGATTACTGCCGAAGGCCTGTACCCCATGGTTCGCGGGCGAATCAGTAGCATCAATAATACTCCGGTACTGGAGGCGGTTTCAGCGCAGGGCCGAGAAAACGAAGCCCTGAAACGGGAACTTAATTTGTCCTGGGCTAATAAAATGCAAGCCCATAATGTTCTACTGGAAGGTGACTGGTGGCAGACTTCGAACCACGGCGAACCTTTGATTTCCATAGAGCAGGGCCTGGCTCGTGGACTGGGTCTTAAGATCGGAGATAAACTGGGTTTTCAAATTGCCGATCAATCCCTGTCAGCTACTATTAGCAATATTCGAAAAGTGCGCTGGGATTCTTTCCAGCCTAATTTTTATATTATTTTCCCACCGGGTGTACTCGATACTTTCCCTCACAGCTTTATAACCAGTTTCCATTTAGCATCATCACAAAAAACCTTGATCAATCCTTTGCTCAAACAACTTCCGGGCATCAGTATTATCGAAGTCGATGCCATTATGAAACAGCTCAAGACCATACTCACTCAGGTAACACTGGCCGTTGAATATGTGATGCTGTTCGTATTGCTGGCCGGACTTAGCGTACTGTTCGCCGCTTTACATAACAGCCTGGACGAACGCATGCATAATGCAGCCATCATACGCACCCTGGGCGCCAGTAAACACTATATCCGCATTTCACAATGGGCGGAATTCAGCCTGCTGGGCCTGTTCGCCGGTTTACTGGCAGTGTCCGCTTGCGAAATAATTGCTTACGGCCTGTATACAAGGGTATTCAATCTTGAATTCGAATTACATTTGTGGATGTGGTTCACTGGACCGCTGATTTCTGCGGCCATTATTAGCACCAGTGGTATGCTGGCCAGCCGTAAAGTGCTATCACAATCGCCGTTGGTGGTGCTCAATGAGCTTTAACAAGCGTTGTCCTGTTTAATCTTACTGCTTTTTAACTTGATATATTTTTTACATGATTGCTAATTTTTTACATTGGTTTCGCCCAGCTGGGCGAGTTCATTTCTTTTCTCGTGAAAAGAAACCGAACCAAAGAAACACGCCCCTGGTCACAAGCCACTATGCAAAAAACGCATAGTGGTGCCTTCGTCACTCACGATTTATGAGGCTGCTGCGCAACTCCTCGCAAACAACGCTCGTCAGACATGCTCGCAGACATCTCCTCATAAATCACTCCCTTCTCAGCTTACTCCAAAGGGGATATTCAAAAGCACGAGGTTTAAGGTTTAGATTGTTAAACTCCCATTGATGAAGCCGAGGAGTAAATGATAAATGTGCAGGCTTTCTGCGAGCATGTCTGACGAGCGTTGTTTGCGAGGAGTTGCGCAGCAGGCACATTTATTATGCAGCGACGAGGGAACCCTTCATAGCTTTTTATGAAGGGCTTGTGAGCTGGGACGGCATTTTGTTGCTTACTTATTTTTTGCCTACAGGACGTAGGTAAGATGCGAGAGCAGGATGCGGTAGCTTTGCTGCAGAAAAATAAGTAAGTCGCCAGCGAGGCGAAACCAATATAAAAAACCAGCATACAAACTAAATAACACCACCCCCCTTCATTTCAATAATAGAAAAAAAATGACAACATTTTCACGTTAAACAAAAAACTTATTAGAATTTCCTGAAATCCCCCAAATAAATGTCCATACTCTATATGGCTATGCCCGCCTTATTAAGCGGCTCTGTTCAGCGGTGTTTGCATTGAGCAATCAAATACCTGACCAAAATTATCAAATAACAAAATAGTGAATATGCAGGATAGTCCCAAATTAAAACAGGTGTGGATTCAGATTACCCGTATTACCGTCAGTGCCATCATTTTATGGACGGTGCTGGTGGGTATATCCCTGTACTGGAATATTGACAACATCAGAAAACAGGCTGTTTTTCTTGCGAGTAGTGACGCCCGATCTAACTGGAACAAGGACCAGGCATTTCGTCAGTGGGCCAGCTTACATGGCGGAGTTTATGTAAAAATTAATCAGCGCACACAACCCAGTCCCTTTCTGTCACATCTACCCCATCGAGATCTTGAAACCACTGCGGGCATTAAACTCACCCTGATGAACCCGGCCTTCATGATGCGTCAGATGACGAATGAATTTGAATCCATGTTTGGCATTAAAGGCAAGATCACCAGTGAACAGCCACTTAACCCTGCCAACACAGCAGATGACTGGGAAGTAAAAGCCTTACGAAGTTTTGCTCAGGGCCAAAATGAATTGCTGGAACAAACAGACATCGATGGCGCAGCTTATATTCGTTTTATGCACTCCATGCAGACGACACCAGACTGCGTAAAATGCCATGATTCTCTGCAATATAGTCAACCAGGTACACACGGTGGTGTCAGTATCTCCATCCCACTGACGCCTTATCTTGCCGCTACCGAATCAACGCAACAATCCATGGTTACCAGCCATGGCCTGATCTGGTTAGTGGGACTATTTGGTATCAGCCTGATTGGGCGATGGAATTACCAGCATAAACAACAGAGGTACAGTGCCGAAACCCAGCTGGAAAAATCCCACCAGGAATGGAATTACGCTATGGACTTTCTACAGGATGGCATCTATCTGCTGGATCTCGATGACACCGTAGTCAGGGCCAACAGGGCCTTCTTTGAAATGACCGGCTTCACCCCGGAACAGGTCATAGGCAAAGACATAGTCAAACTCATGCATCCCCAGGGCGAACTCGACCCCTGCTCGATATGCCAGGCCCGTAGAGCTCGAGAAGATACCCAGATTACAATGGATAGCAACCATCCCGATAATTCGACCGGAAGACCCATAGAGATCCAGGTACGCATGATTCGTAATCAATCGGGCGAGGTCACCGGGATATTAATGGGCATACATGATTTGAGTCTTGTCCGTGACGCCGAAGCTGCATTACGCGAAACCACACATCAGTTGCACGATCTACTGGAATCCACCGCCGAAGCCATCTACAGTCTGGATCTGGATGGCACCTGTACCCTGGCCAATCGCGCCTGTGCTGTACTCCTGGGTTACGATTCCCCAGATCAACTGGTCGGTCAGAAACTACACAACTTGATTCATCATAGCCATGAGGATGGCCGACCTTACCCAGAACAGGAATGTCCAATCCATGGAGTTACCCACAAGAGAAATCCCTGCCACCGCGATAATGAAATTTTCTGGCGCAGAGATGGCAGCAGTTTCCCGGTGGAGTACTGGGCCTATCCGATTTACCGAGAAGACAAGTTAACAGGCACTGTAGCCACCTTCTTTGATATCAGCGAACGCAAACATACCGACCGGATATTGCGTAGAACTCAGAAAATGGACGCTCTGGGCCAGCTCACTGGAGGCATCGCCCATGATTTCAACAACCAGTTAGGTGTGGTCAGCGGTTACCTGGATTTTCTCGGCGATTACATCGGCAAGGGAGAGAAACCCGGGCGCTGGATTGAGAATGCCACCAAAGCCACCAATCGTTGCATAGATTTGACCCGACAATTACTGGCGTTCTCACGCAAGCAGCAAACTGATGTGGAATGCATCGATCTCAAAAAAGAACTGGAAGACATCAAGGACCTGATCCGCCGTTCAGTGACTCCGGTCATCGATGTTAATTTTTCTATCGATAATGACATCTGGCCGGTTATGAGCAGTCCCGGCGACCTGGAAGATGCCATTCTCAACCTGGCCATCAATGCTCGTGATGCCATGCCTGAAGGTGGCCACCTTGAAATCAATGCACAAAATATTTATCTGCAACAAGAGCAACTGAAAGATTATGAAATTATTGCAGGCAACTATGCCCAGATTACTATCTGTGATAGCGGTATTGGTATGAGTCCTGAAATTCAGGAACATGTGTTCGATCCTTTCTACACCACCAAGGATGTTGGCAAAGGCACCGGGCTGGGTATGGCCATGGTATATGGATTTGTTAAACGGAATGCCGGATATATCCAGCTGACCTCTGAACTGGGTGAAGGCACTACAGTGACTATCTATCTGCCGACACAGCTTACCGGCATCAAATCTGACCCTTCTGTTATTTCTGATACCGATTTACCTCAGAACAACGGTGAAACCATACTCTTGGTTGAAGATGAGGAATATCTCGGCAAACTGGCTGAAGAATTATTAAGCAATCAGGGCTATCAAATTATCACTGCCAAAGACGGCATCCAGGCCATAGATATACTCTCGAAAAACGCCGATATCGACCTGGTATTTTCTGACATCGTCATGCCCGGTGGCATTAATGGCTTCGAGCTGGCAAGACAGGCCAGAACTATCAAGCCCGAAATAAAAGTGTTACTGACCTCGGGTTTTGCCTACAAAGAGCTTGAAAGCCATGACCTGCAGGCAACCAGCATCCTGGGTAAACCTTATTCAAAATCACAGTTGTTACATGCCATCGATAAGGCGATTAATACTCAAAGCTAAGCTTCTGGTAGAATGCTTCAAGAAAACACTCTCACTTCCTATTAACAAGATATCTTCATGAGCATTGATACCCACTCCGACCTGCACCTTAAAATCCGTAGTCTGGTTGAACAGGACTACCCCCGCATCGCCAAGATGATGGAGGATATTTACCACGACATCGGTGGCGCCTGGTCCAGTGAATCACTACAGGCCCTGATTAAGGATTTTCCTGAAGGCCAGATTGCCATCGAGGACAATGGCAGGATTGTAGCTGTCGCGCTCACGGTTATGTGCAGTTATGATCGTTTCAGTCGCCAGCATACTTACGATGACCTGGTCGGTCGTCGCGACCGCATCCACCATGATCCTGAAGGTGATGCGCTCTATGGTATGGATATTTTTGTTGATAAAGACTATCGTGGCCTGCGTCTTGGCCGTCGACTTTATGATGCACGTAAAGACCTGTGTCGCAATATGAACCTGCGAGCCATCCTGGCGGGTGGACGCATCATCAATTATCACAGCTATGCCGATGAAATGACTCCTGCAGAATATATCGATGCGGTTAAACATAAAGAAGTCCATGATAGTATCCTGAGTTTTCAACTGGCCAATGACTTCGAAGTAAAACGCCTGCTCAAAGCTTATTTACCCGAGGATGAAAAATCCCAGGGTTATGCCACCCTGCTGGAATGGAGCAATATACTCTATGAACCGGAAGGCATGGCGGTTGAACAAATACGCAAAACGGTAGTGCGTATTGGCATAATGCAATGGCAAATGCGCCTCACCGATTCATTTGAAGCCTGGCTCAATCAGGTGGAATATTTTGTCGACTCACTGTCGGCCTATAAGGCAGACTTTGTACTATTTCCAGAATTTTTCAACGCGCCGTTAATGGGTATGGGTGATCAGCATAACCAGTTCGATGCCATACGTTTTCTATCCACCTATGCCGATCAAAGCATCGAAGCCCTGTCCCAGTTTGCCGTCACTTACAATATCAATATTATCGCTGGCAGCATACCCGCCATGTCCGGTGACAGCCTGTACAACAATGCCTATCTGTGTCGACGGGATGGCACTATAGAAGTACAACCCAAAATCCATATCACCCCACATGAACGCCGCGACTGGGTTATAGAAGGTGGTAACAGCCTGCAGGTGTTCGAAACCGATGCTGGCCGTATAGGTATACTGATCTGTTACGACGTCGAATTCCCGGAACTGGCACGAATACTGGCCAAACAGAATATGGAAATACTGTTTGTGCCCTTCTGGACCGATACCAAAAACGGATTCCTGCGTGTGCAACGCTGTGCCCAGGCCAGGGCCATAGAAAATGAATGCTATGTCGCTATCGGCGGCAGTGTCGGCAACCTGCCCCAGGTGGAAAATGTGGATATTCAATATGCACAATCAGCGGTGTATTCCCCATCCGACTTCGCCTTCCCACACGATGCCATCATTGCCGAAAGCACACCCAACACAGAAATGGCCCTGATCGCCGACCTCGACCTGGATAAGCTCGCCCAGTTACGTCACGAAGGCTCAGTCACTAATTCCAAAGACCAGAGAAATGATTTGTATGAATTGAAGTGGTTGAATAAAAAAGTCTGAAATCGTATAAATTTAAAACTCCTAGTTCTGTTGCTTGATCTGTTCCAGCACTTTATCGACTTCAGCGGAAAGTTCAGTGTATTCCTCATCGCTGATGTAATGTGCCACTTCTTTCAAGGCATTGCAGGCAATATCTGCATGCAGATTAGCAGTAACCAGCTCACCCTGTCGCGCGTGTCTGAGGGCGGTGTGTAAATGACTCCAGGCACTGTCCTTTAACTTTTCAGATATTTGCGGTTGCATTTCATTGCCACTACGTCCTCTGAAATGACTGGAGAGTGCTGTCACAATACGCCCAACTGCCGAGAGTTTAGAGCGGGAGGATTGAGTCGGGGTGGCCTCTGATGCAGTATCGGATTCGACAGATTCAGAAACTTCTGGTGATGGTATCGGTTGCGATTTTAGCGAAGCCTTCGCCTGTTCAGCCGCCGCTAACTTTTCTATCTGATCGGATAATTTTGCCGACACATCACGGCCGTCAACCACATGGCTATCTTTATGATAAAGCCCCATGCGTTTATTAAATAAGGATAAAGTAACCTGTGAATACAGCTGCTTCAAATCACTAAGCAGGGATTGATGACTGGATTTGTCTGACATGATTGTATCCTCAACATGTCTTTATCAATAAAAGTTTAGTTTAAAGATGCAACTCGATTGTTATCCTACATCATCAATGTTGAAAATAAGCCGTTAATTGATTAGTTTTATTCCCGTCGCCAAAGGGTTTCAGCACCCTTATCTTCCAGTATCACGGCCTGGGCTTTTAATTCATCTCGAATACGATCGGCTTCGGTCCAGTTCTTATCCGCTTTGGCCTGTTGCCGTTGCTGGATTAAATCCTCAATGAACTGGTTACTCAGGCCCTGGCCACTACTACCCGTTTGCAAATAGTGTTTCGGTTCATCCTGCAATAAACCGATCACCCCACCCAGTTGTTTCAGTGTGGCCGCCAGAGCCGAGGCCTTTTCAGTATCAGAGTTTTTGATTTTGTTTATTTGATTCGCCAGATCAAACAATACCGCAATGGCCTCCGGGGTATTGAAATCCTCATCCATAGCCAGATTGAAGCGCTGTATGTATTCTTCACCGACTGTGCCTGGCTGGGTAATTCCAACATCGCGCAAAGCCGTGTATAAACGGGTCAGTGCAGCACCGGCACTGTCCAGCATCTGGTCAGAATAATTCAATGGGCTGCGATAATGGCTGGCAAGTATGAAATACCGTATATCTTCCGCCCTATATTGTTGGAGAATTTCCCTTACTGTGAAAAAATTACCCAGTGACTTGGACATTTTTTCATCATCGATGCGTACAAAGCCATTGTGCATCCACAGGTTGACAAATTTTTCACCGGTGGCGGCTTCCGCCTGGGCAATTTCATTTTCATGATGAGGGAATTGCAAATCCTGACCGCCACCGTGAATATCGAAGTGATTACCCAGACAGCAGGTAGACATGGCGGAGCATTCGATATGCCAGCCCGGTCGCCCCTGACCCCAGGGTGAATCCCAGAAGGGCTCTCCGGGTTTGGCGGCTTTCCATAGTACAAAATCCAGGGGATCATCCTTATATTTGTCCACCGCAACCCGTTCACCGGATCTCAGTTCATCAGTTTTCTTTCCCGATAACTTGCCATAATCGCTGAACTTGCTGACATCGTAATAGACATCACCATTGTCCGCTCGGTAGGCATAACCGTTTTGCTCCAGCTTGTCGATCATAGCCAGTATTTCATCCATGGAGCTGGTGGCCCGTGGCTCTTCATCAGGGGGCAAAACCCCCAGGGCCTGTGCATCCTCATGCATGGCCTGGATAAAACGTCCGGTCAGGTGGTTAAAGTCTTCGCCATTTTCATTGGCGCGGTTGATAATCTTGTCGTCAATATCGGTAATGTTTCGTACATAGGTCACATCAAAGCCTTTGTACTTGAAATAGCGGCTTACCATATCGAACACCACCAGCACCCGTGCATGCCCAAGATGACACAGGTCATAAACCGTCATACCACAAACATACATGCGGACCTTGCCGGCTTCGATGGGTTTAAATTCTTCTTTCTGCTTGCTGTAACTATTGTAGATTTTTAACATGGATAATTCGGTATTTGATTCGAGTTGGTTAAATCAGTGCGCGTTGCAATCGGTTAAAAGGTAAAATACTTTTATTAGACAGTGATCAGTGACAATGACACAGATCCATCACCTGTTCAAAACGCATTCGTGCCTGATCAGGCCCTATCAGCTGTAACACCTTGTTCAGCTCTGGACCGTGCAAAGCCCCGGTAAGTGCAATCCGCACAGGCATCAGTAGTCGATGGCCTTGTGCACCGGTTTGTTGCTGAATATGCTGAATAAAATAATCATATTCCACTCCGTGTTCATCTATGGCCTCACAGGCCGCCTGGTAAAAATCATGGCCGGCCTCACACACCACCACACGACCTTCATCACCATGGGTCAGCTGATCGGTGCACAGTCTCTGAGCCCAGAATAAAGCGTCTTCCACGGATTCCATGGCCGGTTTTACAGTTTCAATGAACAGCTCTTTCTGCTCACTGGGAACAAGTTGGTGAACTTCTTCCCCCATCGCCTGCCACAGTGTTTCTGTATCCATATCCTGCATGGTTTGATCACCTGTTCAGAGTTGTATATTTTATTGTCATCACGAATTGAACAGTGCAAATCTTAGCAAAATTCAGGTTACAATGTTTTCTTTTTATATTGAGTCGGGGACATATGGTTAAGGTTCTATTTGTATGCATGGGCAACATTTGTCGCTCACCCACAGCAGAGGGTGTATTCAGGCATCTGGTGAATCAGGCTGGTTTGAGTGATCAAATTCATATCGACTCTGCCGGCACCCATGCCTACCATGTCGGTGAACCACCGGATCGTCGAGCACAGGCCGCTGCCCGTAACCGCTGCATCGACCTTAGTTCCCAGCGAGCACGTAAGGTTCAGCATGACGATTTTGAACAGTTTGATTATGTACTGGCGATGGATAACAGCAATTATACGGAGCTTGAGTACATCAGCGAAGCGGGCCAACAATACAAACTCAGCCTGTTTCTGGATTTTGCATTGAATGCTGATACCCGGGAAGTTCCAGATCCGTATTATGGTGGCGACCGAGGTTTTGAACATGTGCTGGATCTGGTAGAGGCGGCTTCTCAGGGATTACTGGCAGACATTCGCAATAAACACGATATATAAAAAAGGTGCGGAGTTACCGCACCTTTAGATTTATTGACCATAAACTTGCAGTTTACTGAGTATCTTTCTCGAACTGCTCAGCCACCTGCTGCACGATCGACTTAGGTTTAGACTCGACGACCTGCGGTTTAGGCTTGGTAGCCATATCAGCACCCGCAGCAGGTCTGGACTCCTCCTTGCTGCCTGGCTCGACCACCCGAGGTTGCGCCTGGCTCACCTGGGCCTGGCTGACCTGTACTTTTGATCCTTCCTGCTTAACGGGCTCCACTACCGGGGCAGCTGCCAATTGTGGCTTTTCTTGCTGTGGCTGTGGCTTTTCTTGCTGTGGCTGTGGCTTGTTCTGCTCTGCAGCGACCACTGGCTGTGACTTAGCCTGTTGCGTCTGTTGCTCCTGAGCCGGTGCAGCTTGCATCGCCTTATCTACAATCACAGACTCAGACTTGCTGGAGGCCTGCGACTTCGGCTGTTCAGTATCCGTGGCCTGTGCTGTTTGCTGCGGATTTTGCGCTACGTTGTCCTGAGACTTGTTACCGCCACTGCGACGACGACGATTTCTGTTACGGCCTCCACCACGGCGCTGTCCGCCACGGCTATCCGCGTTAGTATCCTGTTTAGTTTCAGCCGACTGACCATCAGCAATAGTGGCAACCGCTTGATTAGGCTCTTTATCCAACGGCTGGCTCCGCGCCTGTTGCTGCTTCTTGTCCTGTGCCTGGCGAGTAGCCCGGCCCTGCTGGCGATCCTGCGAATAGTCCTGTTTGCGCTGGCTATCGGCTTGTGGTCGATTATCCTGGCGGCCGTCTTTGCGTGGATTACGACGACGACTCTGGTTACGACGAGCATCGCCGCCTTTACCCCGACCACTACGATCACTACGATCACTGCGTGATTGCTGTGCAGGTTTAGCTGCTGCGGGTTTAGCTGTGGCTGTGGGTTTAGCTTTCTGCTCTTCACCGTTTCCAAACAGAACATTGATCATGTTTGCCAGTAAACCGGGCTTGGCCGGTTTTTGCACCACAGGCGCAGGTGCTGCCGGTTTAACCGACTGTACTGCAGGCTGTTCGGCCATGGGCGCCTCTTCTTTTTTCTCTGGGATATAGACTTTTTCATCCACATCGGCCAACTGGTAGGAGAGCTTGTCTTCCAGGGCAGCCGTTTCAGAGATACGCACTCGGTTCACGCTGTAATGCGGAGTCACCAGTGAGGGATTGGCAATAATTGAAACTTCCACTTGGGTACGCGCTTCAATTTCGTTCAAAGCCCCACGCTTTTCATTGAATAAATAAGTCGCTACATCAATCGGCACCTGAATAATGACCCGTCCACTGTGTTCCTTCAGTGCTTCTTCTTCCGCAATACGGATCAGCGACAGCGACAGAGACTCAATACTACGTATGGTGCCGTAACCGGTACAACGGGGGCACACTATCTGGGTTGACTCACCCAGTGACGGCCTCAATCTCTGACGGGACATTTCCAGCAGACCGAAACGAGAAATACGGCCAATCTGAACCCGGGCACGGTCCATTTTCAAGGCATCGGCCAGGCGATTTTCCACCGCCCGCTGATTACGACTCACCATCATATCGATGAAGTCGATCACCACCAGACCACCCAGGTCACGCAAACGCAACTGACGGGCAAGCTCATCCGCGGCTTCGAGATTGGTATTGAGGGCGGTTTCCTCGATGTCGTGACCTTTGGTGGCACGGGCCGAGTTGATGTCGATGGAGATTAGCGCTTCGGTATGATCGATAACGATAGCACCACCCGAAGGCAGCTGTACTTCACGCTGAAACGCCGATTCAATCTGGCTTTCAATCTGGAAACGATTAAACAGAGGCACGCTGTCCTGGTACAGCTTAAGCTTGCGCTGGCTGTTGGGCATGACCTGACGCACAAAGTCTTCTGCGGTTTTGTATACATCTTCATCATCGATGAGGATTTCACCGATATCGGTACGGAAATAATCTCGCAGGGCACGGATGATGACGTTACTTTCCTGGTAAATCAGGAAAGGCGCATCTTTCTCAGTAGCGGCTTTTTCTATGGCCTGCCAGACCTGGGCCAGATATTCCATGTCCCATTGCAGCTCTTCCGCATTACGACCCACTCCCGCGGTGCGCACGATCAACCCCATGCCCTTGGGCACGTCCAGCTGGCTCATGGCTTCGCGGATTTCCTGGCGATCTTCGCCTTCAATACGACGTGAGACACCCCCGGCACGGGGATTATTAGGCATCAGCACCAGGTAACGGCCGGCCAGGCTAATAAAGGTGGTTAAGGCAGCGCCCTTATTGCCGCGCTCTTCCTTGTCCACCTGAATAACCACCTGCTGACCTTCCTTAATGGCGGTCTTAATGTCAGGACGTCCCTCAGCCTTTAAGGCATCTTCAGAGAAATAACTGCGAGCAATTTCCTTAAATGGCAAAAAGCCGTGGCGCTCGGCGCCAAAATCCACAAATGCCGCTTCCAGACTGGGTTCGACTCGGGTAATAGTACCCTTGTAGATGTTGGCTTTTTTCTGTTCTCGTGAGGGTACTTCGATATCCAGATCGTAGAGTTGCTGGCCATCGACCATGGCCACGCGAATCTCCTCTTTCTGGAGTGCGTTGATTAAAATTCTTTTCATTCTCGGGTAGACCTAATTCGGATTGCCATCCCTCGCCGGCTTCTGGCTGAGTATCATGTGTTATCACAGCTAAACCGTGACGAACCAGCACATACAGACAGGCGAATGCAACATAGCCACCCCACAGGGTGCTGTGCATCGCGATAGACATTCTGTGCTTCGGGATGTTGTTCATTAATAAAATAACCTGTTCATCCAAAGTTGATGCTTTGGGAACCATCAGGCTCATATCGGAGATAGGAGCCAAAATTCTGTGTAATATCCATGAAATATAATAGTGTCATGGAAGGGTTCAGGGATTGATCTACCTGCCATAGCAGGGTCATATTGCCAGCCTACTCTATATTTAAGAAATTCCTGAAAAATTAGGCTGTTAGAATATCCCTCAACAGACGGAGTTTTGCAAATTGCAGCTGTTCGGTCAAGTCTTGTGACACTTATTATAGCCCTTATACTGCAAATCTATGTTTTTTTCTGCAAAATAGTCGTTTCCCAGCCCCCCGATTTCCCTGCTGGCTGATAGAATGCGCCACCATGAGTCTTAGCCAACATAAAGTACAGATGATTGAAATTGGCCCGAGGAATGCCGAGCAAAGACTGGATAATTTTCTGCTCAGCCAACTCAAAGGCATACCCAAGAGCCGCATATACAAGCTACTGCGCAGTGGCCAGGTACGAGTCAACATGGGCCGCAAGAAGCCCAGTTACCGTCTGCAGTTGGGGGATAATGTTCGAATTCCTCCGGTCACCACCGTAGAACCCCGCCAGCTTCAGGCGCCCAGAGCGCTGCAGGATAAGCTTAATGAACGTATTTTGTTTGAGAATGATGATTTTCTGGTGGTGAATAAACCCGCTGGCCTGGCCGTGCATGGCGGCAGTAATGTGCTATATGGCTTAATCGAAACTCTGCGCCAGAGCCGGCCCAATGCTGACATGCTGGAACTGGTACACAGACTGGACCAGGAAACCAGTGGTTGCCTGGTGATCGCCAAGAGCCGCCAGGCACTGGGGCAGTTACACGACCAGTTCCGCAGTGACAGTGATATGGAAAAAATCTATCGCGCTATTCTGGTAGGCCGTTGGCAGGGTGGTGAGCAACTGATCGAGGCGCCGTTGAAGAAAAACAATCTGAAAAGCGGTGAACGAATGGTCACGGTTGATGCGCAAGGCAAAGCCGCCCGCAGCCTGTTTAGCCCGCTGGCCTATTATGATGAAGCCAGTGTCATGGAAGTGAAGCTATTTACCGGCCGCACCCATCAAATCCGGGTTCATGCTCACCATGTCGGACATCCAGTGGCGGGTGACCGTAAATACGGCGACCATCAGTATAACCAGACCTTGAAAGACAGGGGTTTGAGACGCATGTTCTTACATGCACAACGTCTGAGTTTCAACATCGACCGGGATTATGAGTTTATCGCCCCGATGGACTCCGAATGGCAACAGTTTTTATCAATTCTGGAATCATAAATCATTGAACGAACTACCCTATAAATTACTGATTTTCGACTGGGATGGCACATTGATGGATTCGGTGGCGCGAATTGTCGATTGCCTGAAAGTGGCCAGCACCGAGGCTGGTTTCGAACCCCGCCCCGAGGCAGAATTGCGCAATATCATCGGGCTGGGCCTGCGTGAAGCCCTGAGCGAACTCCATCCCGATGAATCCGAAACCATGATCGAAACCCTGGCCGGACACTATCGTCGACAGTACCTGGAAATCAACCATACACCTTCAACATTGTTTCCCGGTGTCGAAGAGCTGCTGGAAACTCTGGAAAATCAAGGATACTGGTTGGCCGTGGCCACCGGTAAAGGCCGTGAAGGACTGGATCAGGTACTGAACCACACCGGACTCAAGGACCGCTTCCACACTACCCGTTGCGCTTCGGAAACCTGCTCCAAGCCACACCCCAGAATGCTGGAAGAAATTCTGCAACAAACTGGCCTGGATGCCAGAGACGCCTTAATGATCGGTGATACCGAATATGATCTGGAAATGGCCAGCAACGCAGGAATGGCCTCACTGGGTGTGACTTATGGTGTACATTCGGTCGAGCGTTTGATAAAACACAAACCCATTGCATGCCTGGAAGATGTCAAGCAACTGCATCCCTTCCTGCAAACACTTTGAATGGCGACACATACCGCGACTGAAACCTGCCCTCAGGGCCAACAGGATGAGTAATGACTGAGCTTAAAGAGAACTGGGAAAAAGATATCCTTACAAAAATTGCCACTGAAGGACTGAAAGAGCATCAACGCAGCCGGCGCTGGGGTATTTTTTTCAAACTGCTGACCTTCTTATACCTGTTTATAATTTTGATCATGTTCAGTTCTGCAGATGACCCACAACCCATGGGTAAATCCGGTGAGAAACATACTGCACTGGTAGAACTGAAAGGCATTATTGCGCCAGGCAGCGAGGCCAGCGCCGATAAAATCGTCAGCGCATTGCGTAGGGCTTTCAAGCATGAAAATACCGTCGGCGTCATATTACGGGTCAACAGTCCCGGTGGCAGCCCGGTGCAGTCGGGTTACATCTATGATGAAATCCTGCGTCTGCGGGACAAGTATCCTGAAATACCCCTGTATGCGGTGATTACCGACATCGGGGCCTCCGGTGGTTATTACGTGGCGGCAGCGGCGGAAAAAATCTATGCCGACCAGGCCAGTCTGGTCGGCTCCATTGGTGTGCGCATGGATAATTTTGGTGTCGTGGAAGCCATGAAAAAACTGGGTATAGAACGTCGCACTCTCACCGCAGGCAAAAACAAAGCGCTGCTCGATCCCTTCTCACCCGCCGACCCTGCAGTGAACAAACATCTGCAAACCCTGCTGGATAACATTCACGGCCAGTTTATCAATGCGGTGAAACAGGGACGAGGCGATCGCCTGAAAGAAGTCGATGGCATGTTCAGTGGCCTGATCTGGACCGGAGATCAATCTGTTGAAATCGGACTGGTCGATGAACTGGCCAGTGCCAGCCAGGTGGCCCGTGATACCATTGGCGCAGAGACTATTGTCGACTTTTCAGTAAAACCGGATTTTTTTGAACGATTCTCTCGAGGCATAGGGGCTGAAATCAGCCACATTCTTGTAGAAAAAACCCTGCTTCCCGAACTTAAGTAGTGTGATACAAATAACATATAACATAGTGTTTTCCCAATAAAAGACGGCTTGCCGTTATTATCGCTGCAGAGAAGAAAGTCTCAGTTTTATGATCTATCCTCCATAAGAAGGGTAAAGCACAACAATTAAAGAACGTCAGGGGGAAAACACAGACATGGGGTTGCTGAGGAAAGACTGGTTTGCCGGACTGGCCATCAGTCTCATCATTATCGTCCTGGGAAACCTCGGCACATTTGATGGCATCGAGCGTAGTGCCTATGATTATGGCGTACGCTCTACTTCCAAAATACCCAGTGACAAAATTGCCATCATCGCCATCGATGATGTGAGTATCGCCAATATCGGACGCTGGCCATGGCCCAGGGATGTGCAGGCCAAAATGCACCGTATTCTTGGACAGAGTGATGCCAAGATCATCGGCCAGACCACTCTCTTTGTTGACCCTCAGTTAGACCCCGGCTTGAGTCATATACAGCAGTTGCTGGGCTTTTACGGTGGCAGCAGCCTGTCCACTAATCTACATGGCCTAGGCAAACACCTGCCCGCAGAATCGGAAAACCTGGAAAATGATTTAATCAAACTGGGGGAGATGCTGTTACTGGCGGAGCAACAACTGAACACCGATCAAGTGCTGGCTCAAAGCCTGGAAGAGAATAAAAACATTATCCTGGCCATGCATTTTACCCTTGGTGAACCCCAGGGCAAACCGGATGCCGAAACCCCGGATTACATCAGGCGAAATCTGCTCACCAATATCCAGAATGACCCATTACAGAATCCCGACGGCTACTATCCTCTGCCAGCCATTCATGCCCTGTTCCCGATTGCTGAAATCGCACCCCTGGCCAACAGCATAGCGGCGCTGAATGCTTACCCGGATGAGGATGGCGGCATTCGATCCGAGCCCCTGATCATTAATTATTATGGAGAAATCTATCCTTCATTACCTCTGGTAATCGCTGCCAGAAGCCTGAATCTGTCCCTGGACGATATCGAGGTTAACCTGGGTAACAGCGTGGAGCTGGGCGGACTAAACATTCGAACCGACCCGTTCATGCAAATGAATACTTTTTTCTATAGCGATCATGAAACCACGCCCGCTTTTCAGGTCGACTCTTTCTACGATGTTTTGCAGGGTAAGATTCCGGCCAGCAAATACAGAAACAAGATTGTGTTGATCGGTGCCACCGCCACCGGTGTGGGTGACAGTATGGTGACCCCCATCAACTCGTCCATGGCCCCGGTCCTTACCCTGGCCCACTCAGTATCCAGCATTCTCAATGAGGACTTCTTTATCGAGCCGGAATGGACAGCCCTGGCAAGACTCATCATTTCTGTCGCCATTGCCCTGTACCTGATTCTATTACTGCCCCGAATGAAAGCCGGTATATCTGCCTTCCTCACACTGCTGTTACTCGCGTGCTTACTGGCTGCCCATATCGTATTGATGACGGATTACGGAATCTGGCTACAATTAATGATGCCCACACTGATGCTGCTGGTTGGCCACGCCCTGCTCACCACCAAACGCTACCTGCTGACTGAACAAGGCAAGATGCAACTGGATATGGAATCAGCGGAAAGCAATCGCATGCTTGGGTTGTCATTACAGGGCCAGGGACAGCTGGATATGGCGCTGGAGAAATTTCGAAAGCTGCCGCCCAACAAAGAATCCATGGAGCTACTGTATAACCTGGCGCTGGATTTTGAGCGCAAACGACAATTCAACAAAGCCACCTCGGTGTATTCGCACATAAAACAGCAGGATCCAAAATTCCGCGACATCACCCAGCGCATGAACCGAGCTCAACAAATGGAAGACACCGTCATGTTCGGTGGCACATCAGCCAGTTCCAGCGGCGGTACTCTGTTACTCGACGGTGATGATATTCAGAAGCCCATGCTAGGACGTTATCAGGTTGAAAAAGAACTGGGTAAAGGCGCCATGGGTGCGGTCTATCTTGGCAAGGACCCCAAAATCAGCCGCGTGGTGGCCATCAAAACCGTGGCTCTGTCACAGGAATTTGAAGCGGCTGAGCTGCAAGATGTGAAAGATCGTTTCTTCCGTGAAGCAGAAACCGCCGGTAGACTCAGCCATCCTAATATCGTCACCATTTACGATGCGGGCGAAGAACACGATCTGGCCTACATCGCTATGGAATTCCTCAAAGGCGAAGACATGTCACGGTATGGCAAGGCAGAATCCCTGCTACCCTTACCCCTGGTACTGGGCATAATGGCCCGTTCCGCAGATGCCCTGGATTATGCCCACAGTCAAAACGTAGTGCATCGTGATATCAAACCGGCCAACCTGATGTACGATCCCCAAACAGACACCTTGAAAATCACTGACTTTGGAATTGCCCGAATTACCGATTCGAGTAAAACCAAAACCGGTATGGTTCTGGGCACTCCATCTTATATGTCACCGGAACAGCTGGCCGGTAAACGCGTGGATGGCCGCTCCGATCTGTTCTCACTCGGCGTAATGTTATACCAGCTCACCACCGGTCGACTGCCGTTCCAGGGTGACTCCATGGCAACATTGATGTATAAGATAGCTAATGAGGATCATACCCCCCCTGAAGAAGTGCGCCCTGAACTGCCCCGTTGCATCGGTATAATAATCGGTCGCGCCTTGACCAAAGACCGGGAAAAACGTTACCAAACCGGTGCTCAGATGGCCTCTGACATACGAAAATGCGGCCAGATCATAGTAAAGTCTCAGAACAAGGCCTGATATTCGATGAGCTTAAAAGATAAAATAACAATAACCGGCCTCACCGATCAGGGAAAGGTCCG
>JBLYYN010000336.1:0-3441 GCA_048550535.1 Gammaproteobacteria bacterium | reverse complement strand
GCGGTGAAACAGCTGGTCCTGTAAATGCCGGGTGCCGGTAGAGATGATGGTTTTTTTCCCGGACATCAGGGCTGGAATCAGATAAGCGAAGGTTTTACCTATGCCGGTACCCGCCTCCGCGACCAGGGTCTTATTTTTCTCAAGCACCTGCTCAATGGCCTGACTCAGGGCCTGCTGACCGGCACGGGGCACAAAACCTGTTATGGATTTACCGAACGGCCCATGTTCACCGAGTAGCTCTGCCGCTGATTTCATCAACGAGCCTCCTGTTGCAGTTGCTGACTGGTGGCGGCCGCCTGCGTGGACTGTTCCATATCACCCAGTTGCTCATAGGCGCGGGCCATCATTAACCAGTTATAGGCCTTGAGTTCATTATTATTCATGATATGGCTGTTGGAGCGTCTGGCCATCTGAATGGCCTGCTGATATTGCTGGTTGCCGTAATTGGCCACCGACAGACGACTCCAGGTTTCCGCCTGTTTGGGATTAATCCTCAGCGCGCGTTCTAGAGTGGCGATGGCGTTCAACCAGTCCTGGTTATCTATGGCCTGGTCGGCCTGCTGGATTAATCGCTGAACCGCCGGAGATATTTCGTTCAGTGAACGATCCAGTCCCGTAGGATCGACGGCTGTCTCGCCCAGTGGATCCCAACGCGGCTGTTGACTGCCAGTGCTGCAGGAGATGAGAGCCAGCAATGCCAGTGAGACAAAACCTAATCGAAAATATTTTTCAACCAGTCCAGTGTTGATCGTGATTTGCATTTAGCCCTCTGGCTTGGGCCGGAACCCTTCAAAAACGGCAATTCTACCGCATCTTTACAGCCTTTTTCAGTAATACCACCGGTTTCCGGATCAATCCATTGATACTCGATGGTTTCCGGTAGCTGCATCTGTAAATCCTGACTGGGGATCTGGCTGAAAAATCGGCTCCACACCTTCAACGCTCCGCTGGATCCACTAAGGCCGGTGGGATGATTATCATCATGACCTAACCAGACCACCGCCAGACGATCTTCGGAAAAACCGGCAAACCAGCTGTCTTTTAAATCATCGGAGGTACCGGTCTTGCCCGCCAGTTTCACCGGCACACTGGACAGGGCACTCGCGGTACCCGCCTGGGTGACCCGGTGCAGTATGTGATTCAACAGGAACACCGCATCGGCGGGTAAGGTCTGTTCCAGCTTCAATGGGTAGCGTTGCAGGGGCTGTCCATTAATGGTCGACACTTCACGGATGGCCCGCAAAGGGATGTGGAAGCCTTTAGCCGCCAGAGTCTGGTACATTTCCGCCACTTCAAACGGCGTGAGATTGAAGGCGCCCAGGGTTATCGATGGATAAGGCGGGACTTCCCGTTCGACCCCCAGGTCTTTCAAAGTATCGACGATATCCGCCAGTCCCACATCCAGCCCCAGGCGAACAGTGGGTACATTCCTGGATTGCGACAGTGATAGAAACAACGGGATAGGCCCGTGGAATTCGTGATCATAATTTTGCGGCTCCCAGATCCGGCCATCCCTGGATTCGAGCCGGAGTGGACTGTCGTCAAGCAGTGTTGCCAGATGATACTGTTCAACATGACGTAATGCGGATAAATAAATCGCCGGTTTAATTAAGGAACCCACCTGTCGGGAGGCATCCAGGGCTCGATTAAAACCGGGAAATTGCGGGCTGCGGTCACCCACCACCGACAATACTTCACCATTCTCCGGAGAGGCAACGACGGCTGCTGCCTGAAGCGGACTGCTATCATCGCCACTTCTATCCAGTGCCGGCAGCATTGAGGAAATGGCCTGTTCCACCTGATACTGTACCAGGGGATCGAATGAAGTGAAGATGCGCAGGCCTTCGGACTGTAAGTCCTGTTCGTTATAGTCCTTGCGTAACTGGCGTTTCACCAGATCGATAAAAGCCGGGTAATGATTACCACTGGGCAGGCGCTGAGCGGCCAGTTTCAAAGGCAGTTGTAAAAACTTGTCGAGCTGCTGCGGCGTCAGCACACCCTGATCAGCCATCTGTGTTAACACCTGATTTCTACGATCTATGGCTCGTTGTGGATGACGGTAAGGGTCATACCAGGATGCACCTTTGACCAGCCCAACCAGCAAAGCCGATTCATCATAGTTCAGCTGCTGTATCGACTTGTTGAAATAATATTCACTGGCCAGTGAAAACCCATGAATTGAATGCGCACCGGCCTGCCCCAGATACACCTCGTTCAAATAGGTTTCCAGAATCAGCGCCTTGTCGTAATGAAACTCCAGCAATAGGGCCATTATGGCCTCATTGATTTTACGCCACAGAGTGCGCTCGGAACTCAGAAAAAGATTTTTCACTGTTTGCTGAGTAAGCGTGCTCCCCCCCTGCACTGTGGCCCCCGCCGACAGGTTAGCCAGAAATGCGCGAACGATGGATCTTGGATCTATACCCCAGTGCTGGTAAAAGCGCCGGTCTTCTACCGCCAGTAAAGCCAGCACCAGATGATTCGGCACTTCTGAAAGTTTGATAAGCCTACGATCTTCTTTCTTCAGTGGATAGATGCCGGCCATCCGCATGGGTTCGATGCGAACCAGATCAAGCGGCTGATGACTGAATAATTCATACAGTCCAAGCAGAAATTGATGATCAAAATCGATCCTCAGGGCCTGGCTTTTTTCATGACCATCCCAGAACTCAAAAGCCCGGGTAAACACTTCAAAATGAGTTCCCTGCCAGCGACGATACTGTCCGGGTTTTTGTGGAATGCCATCGACCTGCTGATAACCCGTCAGTTCTAATTCTTTTGCAAAA
Organism: Gammaproteobacteria bacterium; assembly: GCA_048550535.1. Classification (GTDB taxonomy): domain Bacteria; phylum Pseudomonadota; class Gammaproteobacteria; order SZUA-229; family SZUA-229; genus CBDULX01. Next base: position 655 of record JBLYYN010000336.1, on the reverse strand, counting down.
TGTTGTGGCTTAAGCCGCTTACCCTGAAACAGTTCCAGGGGGCGTGCATATACCTGGCTGGGCAATGACCATATTTTGCCTTCGAGTTTATTACGAATGGTGATATCCAGATACACCACATAGCCAATAAACAGAACAAGCAGCAGCACAGAAAAAACACGAAAATAGACATTTAACCAGAGTCGCTTAAAGAATCCGGGGCTACTATTTTTTGAAGTTTTACGAGGTTTTACCGGGCGTTTAGTGGATGCCATGTTTTATAAGAATAATTTAAATCTGATTCGAGCTGCCAGACTAGCATAGTCAGCACGCTGTATCTGAGACTTTTTAAAAGAAAACGCGAATGAACGCGAATACACGCAAATGTAATTCTAATTGAATTGGTTTCATTCTTAGCTGACTCAGGATGATAATTCATTTGTGCAATGACAGTATAAATAACCCTACAGTTTTATTTATAAAAAAGATTCGCGTTCATTTGCGTTGCCTGCATGGACGCAGGTAAGGGGCGTGAGCAGGATGCGGAAGCTTTCATTCGCGTTTTCTTTTAACAACTATTCAATCTCGGCGTTTTTTCTTGCGATCAGTTTTCTTAACATGCTTAATCAGACGTTGTTTATTCTTGATCTGAGACTCGCTTAATTTATTTTTCCGC
>JBLYYN010000335.1:0-3194 GCA_048550535.1 Gammaproteobacteria bacterium | reverse complement strand
TATTGTGGTCGATGGGCAGGGAAATCTGCTCAATGAAGCCAGTGTGCCAGGTACGATTGTGCCAAATGAACCAGTTCCATTCGAACCTTCAGCATGGCTTGGTGAACGTATTCTCAGCCACAGCGGCGATGGTCGCAGTATCATGGAATATCACGCTCCCCTGTTAGTAAAGGGGGATTTAGCCGGCTATGTGAGGTTGGGTTTTTTCAAGCCGGGTTTTGGCTTAAGTCGCGGCCAATTGCCTTTCTTCGCCACACTGGCCTTACCTATCTTCCTGCTGACACCACTGTTCTATTTCCTGGTCAAACGTGAAACCAGGCCGTTAAGGCAGGTAAATCATGCCATTGAAAACCTGATCGAGCGCGATAACTTTCAACGTGTGGAAGTTGCAGCGACAGGAGAACTTGCCGATTTCATGCATCACTTCAATGGTTTTGTCGAGTCGGCCAGAAACAGAATCAACGAGCTTGAGAGACAGCATGTAGGCTTGCAAACATCAACCAAACTCTTGACATATAAACGAGAGCGTATCGAAACCGTGCTGCAGTCACTGCCGGAGGGAATCATCCTTCTGGACGAGTCCGGTACGATTAATTTTGCCAATGCCAAACTAACACCCCTGTTAGGTATTAAGCATGAGCAAGTCGTCGGACATAATGTCGGGGATTGGTGTGACAATTCTGAAATTCTGGCTTTCATATCAAAATATAAGAATTCCACTGGTGTCAGCTATTCCAGTAATACCATGGAGTTCACACCGAAACATGCGCCAGAAAAAACCATCATGATGATTGCATATCCACTATTTTCGTCTAAAGACGATAGTAATGCTCTGGGTACACTAATCGTGTTTCGAGATGTGACACAGGAAACTCTTGCAAAGCGTAATCGTGGAGAGTTTGTAGCGCACATAGCGCATGAACTGAAAACACCCCTAAATGTACTCGCTATGTACAGTGAGGCTTTGCAGGGTGAAGATGGGGAATCGAAAGAATTTCGTATCGAGGCGGTTAACGTCATACATGATGAAGTTGAGCGGCTTTCATCGCTGATTAACAACCTGCTCAGTCTGACTAAATTTGAAATGGATAGCATCTCTATCACACGACAGCGTGTCAAATTGCAGGACCTGCTGAAAGATGCCCTTGACAATGTGTCGCGAAGTGGTCGGGATGCAGGAATAGAATTTCAGCTGGAGGTGCCCAGGGAGATCACTGCCGTTTCTGTGGACAAAGAATTGTTGCGTATAGCGATTAATAATTTACTCACCAATGCAATCAAATACAACCAGCCTGGTGGCAGTGTTAAGTTATCTGCGGAAGAGACGGATAGTCAGATCCTTGTTCGCGTACGTGACAGTGGTATTGGGATTGCCGCGGAGGAAAAACAGCGCATTTTTCAAAAATTCTACCGTTCAGATAACGAAGAAGTGAGAAAACGCACCGGACATGGTTTAGGACTTCCTTTGGCAAAAGAAATTATTGAATTACATCATGGTGAGTTACATGTCGAGAGCTGGCCAGGAAAGGGCACAGAATTCACTATTGTATTAAACAAAGAAGCCGACTTAATAAAACAGGCCAATGAGCTATGAAGCAGGTTCTTATCGCAGATGATGAGCCTCATGTGATACGAGTGCTTAAACTCTCCCTTGATCGGGCTGGATATAACACTGATTCCGTGCCAAACGGTGAAGCGGCGCTGGCCTGGATTCGCGATCGACATCCGGATGTTCTAATAACAGATATAGAGATGCCCCGCATGACCGGTAAAGATTTATGTATGCAGCTGGAGAAAGAATTTCCGCAGCGAAAATTTCTAATATTTGTACTCACCTCGCGAACAGAAATTGAGCATCGTGAATGGACCGGTAGTCTCTCCAATGTGATGTTTTTGGAAAAACCTGTGAGTACACGCAAACTGATTGCAATGCTCGATGATTATTTTAAACAGCAAGAGCCAGAAAAGGATAACCGGCTTGAGTGATAATCTTCTCACATCAGTCGATTTTGAAAAATATTTGAGCCTGATTAATGGCTTATTTACGCATGCATGTGAACTGGCTGTTTTCGGTGTAGATGGTACAGCTGTATTTACAAACTCGGCTATGGACAGAAGCGAACTTGCCAGGGCAGTTACCTTGCCAAAAGGTCATCGATTAGCTGAAGCTGAGTCCTGGGAGAAGGTACAAGTCCGTAAACTCGATGACGGAAAAACAGTATACAGCCTGGGTATGGTTACAGAATCGGATGATTTTTTGGGTGTGCTGGTATTGATTGTTAATCAGGATTCTTTACCGGATGGTGTTTATACCTTCGACGAATTTAGGCCACTGGTTGAAAACCTTGCTGCCTTCATCAAGAACGAGTGCAAGCTCACTAAAGAGCTTAATGCCATGGCAAATGAGCTGGGTGAACGCTATGAAGAGCTTAATCTGGTTTATGACACAGATGATTATGTGCAGGAACTGGATGAAGTTCATAGGTCCCTGAAGCGGATCGTAGAGAACTGTGTGACCTATCTGGGTGTGAGCATGGCGCTGCTAAGTTTGCCACGTAAAAATATCGTAATCAGTTATAGTGACGATGCCAGGCCGATTTCCGAATCAAAGGCAGTTATTGAAAACGCAAGTAATGTTTTATATCAGAAATTGAAGGGTAGTGTTGACAGTATTGTTCTCAATGACCTGGTCGAAGTGCAGGAAGTGTGCCCTGGCGTAACATGTAAAATTTTGTCCAGCCCTATCCTTGGCGCGGATGGTCAGCTCGATGGAATTATTGTTACCACCAAGAACCGACAGTCACCTGATTATAACAACAGCGACCGTAACCTGCTTGAGGTAATGTCGAAAAAGGTCATGCAGGTTATTCAGGCAAACTACGATACGCTAACGGGCTTGCTGAATCGTGCTGTATTTGAACTTCATGTTGAAGAAAGTCTGTTAATCGTACGTCAAACCAATTCGATTCATACTATTTTAGCTATCGACCTGGATGACTTGCAGGTTACCAATGATACCTTCAGTTATCAGGTGGGTGATAATCTGATTAAAACAGTAGCAGGTGTTATTCAGGAGCAGGTGCGTGACACGGATATTGTATCTCGCATTGGTGGAGATGAATTTGGCGTATTGCTTGAAAACTGCCCGTTAGAGGCCGGGGTGCGGATTGCCAATAAAATACGTCAGGCAATTA
>JBLYYN010000334.1:0-9685 GCA_048550535.1 Gammaproteobacteria bacterium | reverse complement strand
GGATTATCGTCATCCGAGGCTGTTTCTGTTCGGGCTGCTGGTATGACTTCATTACTTTCAGGATTGGGAATTTCAACCGCTGGTAGGAAGTCTTCATTCTCATCATTCAGGATCACACCATCCTTACTCCAGGGCATTTTTCGGTAGATGGCCAGTTCATCAAAATCCAGAATGGGATATTTGATCACATCAAAATAGGGAGAATAATCAAAGTCCCTGGGCGTGATCAGTTTGGTATTGCGTTTGTATAATTTCAGATTACCGTCGGCATCTCGATGCAGCACAGGCAGAATGGGGAAATGCACCGAGGAAAAGGCTTCCGCCATCATAGTGGAACACACGTTGTGGGTGGGTGCACCCGCATTGTGTTCAAACAGGCTGGAGCGCCAGCGCCTGGGCAGGAACGAATAGGGAAACATAAATCGAGCCAGATCCAGCATCTGCCGTACATTATAAAAAGTACCCAGCTGATTAATGGCGTAAGAGATAACCTTCTGCGCATCCTTGCGTGTAATACCATTGGGGCGGCAGATACGTATATGCTCGTCTCGGTATTTGCTGATGCTATCCACCAGCGTATTTTCACCCAGCAGGGATTCGATGATCAACTGATCGTCGGTTTCGCCATCGTAATGGCTTCTGACATAGTCCCGCAGGTTGGGGTCTTCGATATCATGCAATCGACCAATATAGAGTGCTGAATGAGTCCAGTTACTGAGGGTAATGGTTTTGATGATTTCGCTGACCCGGGCGCGTCCTTCTACCAGAATGACATCCCCGGGACGGATCTCATAACGTAATCGCTCAAAGTCAGACATGGGCAGCTTATGCTCATCTTTTTCGGAGCTTAGCCACTTCACTATCTTGTTCCAGATACTTTTTTTAATCCGACTAAAAATTCTCAACTTGCCTTCCCGTATGTATTATTGTGTTATTGGGAACAAATAGTTAGTAGACATCTATCCACCTTAAGAGTTTAGCCGTTTTAGCTGCTAATTACATGTTTCATTAGTAGCTTCTGGGCCAGGGAATCTCTGGTCAAAATTCTTTAACCCACTGAGCGACCTGATCAAGATGTTGTTTTTGTGTATAAAAATGTGGGGATAGGCGTATTCCGCCTCCCCGAGGAGCACATATCACTCCCTTGTCTACCAGATGCTGGTAGAGTTGCTCATTTTCAATGCCATGTTTAACAAATGTGAAGATTCCGGCGTGTTTATGTCGTTGGTCAGGACTAAGTATTGAGATAGCTTCCAGGGATGAGAATAGTTTGATCAGGTATTGAGTATTGTCCAGCACCTGTTGCTCGATGGTTGCCATACCTATGTCCAGCAGCAGGCCAACACTGGCATGTAAGGCGTGCACAGCCAGCATATTGGGGCTACCACATTCAAATCGTCGTGCCGAGCTGGCCGGTTGCCAGTGATCCATCTGGTTGAAATCAGACATATCTTCCACCATATGCCAGCCAAACTGCTTGAGTTTTAGTTTTGTTATCCATTCTCGCCGACAGTAAAACAGGGCCAGACCTTCCGGGCCCAGCATCCATTTATGGCCATCGGCAATGACAAAGTCGGCATCAATGGCCTGACAATCCAGCTCAACAGCACCGATTTGCTGAATGGCATCCACTACATATATTATCTGTTCCTGCTTACAGGCCTGCCCGAGCCGGTGTAGATCCATACGCAGGCCACTGGCATATTGTACGGCGCTGATGCTCAACAATCGGGTGCGCTCATCACACTGCTCGATCAGTTGCTGTTCAGGGTTTTCATGGTTGAGTTTTACCCGACGGACTTCGACACCCAGTGGTTTTAAGGATTCCCAGACGATACGGTTGGAGGGAAACTCCTCATCGGCAATAACGATATTGTCCCCGGGCTGCCAGTCCAGCCCATAGGCAATGATGGATAAGCCCTCGGAGGTGTTTTTTAGCAAACCGATGTGTTCATGGCTGGGGGCATTAATCAGTTGTGCCAGTTGTTTGCGTAACTGGGTTTCCGTGTATACCCATTGTGTGTAACGGCTGGAACCTATGCTGCCGTTTTCATCGGCAAAGGCTTTTACTGCGTCAACGGTGCAGGTCGGCCAGGGTGCAACCGCCGCATGATTGAGATGAATGACGCCGGGTTTGAGATTAAAGTATGATTCATAATCCATATAAGGAGGTCTTTTGTGCCGATTGAAATCGAACGTAAGTTTTTATTAAAAGATGATTCATGGCGAAGCCAGGTGAACAGCAGCGCCAGAATTCGCCAGGGTTATCTGGCCCCGGTGTCTAAAGCATCGGTGAGGGTAAGATTAGATGGAGAGCGGGCGAATATCAATATTAAAAGTGCCACCCTGGGAGTAAGGCGTATGGAATATGAATATGCCATCCCGGTAGATGAAGCTGTGGAGTTGCTGGATCAGTTATGTCAGACACCACAGATCAACAAAACCCGTTTCAAGATAGAGCATGCCGGTCATGTTTGGGAAATCGATGAGTTTTATGACGACAATGAAGGGCTCATCGTGGCTGAAATTGAGCTGGAGGATGAGTCGGAAACCTTCGAAAAGCCTCAATGGCTGGGTGAGGAAGTATCCGCTGATGCCCGCTATTATAATGTGAATCTGGCAAAACATCCTTTTAAAAACTGGTGAGCCTGATATGATTCAGTCACTCTAGAAATAACAACACAGGAAATCAGTGATGGCAAATATACGCGTCATGCTGGTCGATGATCATGATCTTATACGCTACGGCTTGCGACGCTTGCTTGAGGATCAGTCTGGCATCGAGGTGGTGGATGAAGCCAGCAGTGGTGAACAGGCTCTGGAAAAGGTAAGGACGGCCAAACCCGATGTGGTGTTAATGGATATCAATATGCCGGGCATAGGTGGATTCGAAGCGACCAGTCGCATGAGCAAGACCCATCCAGAGTGTCGGGTGATTGTACTAACCGTACACAGCGAAGGCCCTCTGCCCAAACGCATTCTGGAAGCGGGTGCCGTGGGCTATCTCACCAAGGGTTGTCCGGTGGCTGAAATGGTGGAGGCGATCCAGAAAGTGAATTCAGGCCAACGTTATATCGCACCCACCATAGCCCAGCAACTGGCGCTATCGATGTTGCCCGGACAGGATTCGATTATCGATATTCTGTCGCAGCGTGAGTTACAGGTGCTGATTATGATTAGTCGAGGTATGCGCACCAATGAAATATCGGACAAGCTGAATCTAAGCCCAAAAACCGTGAGCACCTATCGCAAGCGCTTGCATGACAAACTGGATGTTTCCAATGATGTTGAAATGATGCATCTGGCCATTAAACATGGCTTACTGGAAGAAGAAGAATCAAAAACGAGTTAAAACAATAACTTATGCTAACTATTAAAAGTAAATTGTCATATAGATGTCCAGTTCCAGTTTTGATCTGAAATGCACCCAGTGTCCGCGTCTGGCCGATTTTCTTAAAGAAGTTCGCCTCAGTCATCCTGATTATCATGCTCGACCGGTAGCGCCATTCGGTGACCCCGATGCTCGACTGCTGATCGTGGGCCTGGCCCCCGGTTATCATGGCGCCAATGCCAGTGGCCGACCGTTTACCGGCGATCACGCGGGTATTCTGCTTTACCAGACCCTGTTCGATTGTGGTTTTTCAACCGCAGCGGAATCCACTTCTGCCGATGATGATTTACAGCTATTGAATTGCCGTATTACCAATGCCGTAAAATGTCTGCCGCCGCAGAACAAACCCATCGGTTCTGAAATCAATACCTGTAACCATTTTCTGAAAAACGAACTCGATGGACTGGCTGAGAACAGTGTGATTCTGGCCCTGGGCAGTATTGCCCACCAGGCGGTGATCAAGGCCTCTGGATTGAAACAGAAAGACTACAAATTTGGCCATGCCGCCACTCATCAACTGCCCGAGCATACATTACTGGATTCCTACCACTGCAGTCGCTACAACACCCAGACCCGACGATTAACCGCGGACATGTTCAAAGGTGTATTTAAACAGGCTCAAGCTTTGTTGGATTGAATACAATCTTTTTGCCACAGAGACACTGAGGACACAGAGAAAATATTTTTTGCGTCGAAGACGCAGAATCACACAAAACTCCCTGTGTCCTCAGTGTCTCTGTGGCAAAAGGTTTTGGTTTTAAATCTGCACACCTGCTCGATGCGTACGAATCTAGTACAATTCTCCTATGACTTCCGAAACCACAGACGTACCGGCATTTGATTCAAAAGCTTTCCTGAAAACCAGCAGCAGCAGTCCCGGCGTTTATCGTATGTATGATGAGTCTGGCGAGTTGTTGTATGTGGGTAAGGCGAAAAATCTTAAAAAACGCTTATCCAGTTATTTTCGCAGCAGTGGCCTGTCGATTAAAACGCAATCCTTAGTGAAGCAAATCCACCAGATCGAAATCACCATCACTCACACAGAAGGTGAGGCCTTGTTACTGGAAAGTAACCTGATCAAGGCACACCGGCCTAAATATAATGTGTTGTTGCGGGATGATAAAAGTTATCCCTATATCTATGTATCGGACCAGGATGAATTTCCACGTATCATCGTGCACCGAGGCAGCAAGCAGGGTGCGGGGCGATACCTGGGGCCCTATCCCAATGCCGGTGCAGTCCGTGAAAGCCTGTTGTTCATCCACAAGCTGTTTAAAATCCGCCAGTGTGAAGACAGTTATTTTAAAAATCGCTCACGACCCTGCCTGCAATATCAGATCAAGCGCTGCACGGCACCCTGTGTGGGCTACATCAGCGCGGAACATTATCGCAAGGATATCGATCATGCACTGATGTTCCTGCAAGGCAAAAGCAATCAGCTGATCGAAGACATAGTGGCGCAGATGGAACAGGCATCGGAGCAGATGCAGTTTGAAAAAGCCGCGGAATACCGCGATCAGATCCGTGCCCTGCAGAAAGTCGTTGAGCGCCAGTACATCTCCGGTGACAGTAAAGATATTGATATCGTGGCCTGTGTCGCCAAAGGCGCTCAGACTTGTGTGCAGGTATTTTATATCCGAGAGGGGCGGAATCTGGGCAATCGTAGCTTCTTTCCGCAATTACCGGAGGCGATGGATGAATCTGAGATATTACAGGCTTTCCTGCCACAATTTTATCTGGACAAGCAACTACCTGCTGAAATTATCATCAGTCATGGCCTGAAGGAACAGGCTCTCATGGAGCAGGTGCTGGGAGAGCAGGCCGGCCGTAAAATCAGGCTGAGCAACAAACTGAGAGGGGATAGGGTGCGCTGGTTGAAGATGGCGCTGCATAATGCAGAAACCGCCCTGATCACACGCATGAGTTCCCGTGCGGGAATGTTGCAACGCTTTGAGGCATTACAGGAAATATTGCAGGCCGATGACCTGCCGGGCCGACTGGAGTGTTTTGATATTAGCCATACCCAGGGCGAGGCCACGGTGGCATCCTGTGTGGTGTTTACCCTGGAAGGGGCCTTTAAACAGGATTATCGGCGCTTTAATATAGAAGGTATAGAGCCTGGGGATGATTATGCGGCCATGCGCCAGGCTCTACAGCGACGTTACACCCGTTTGAAAAAGGGTGAGGCGAGGTTACCGGACATACTGTTGATCGATGGTGGTAAAGGGCAGTTGCGGCAGGCGATTGAAGTGATGGATCAGTTGCAAATCGATAATGTCATGTTGATAGGTGTAGCCAAAGGGGAAGGGCGCAAGGCCGGGCTGGAAAAACTGGTATTCAGTGACGGCCGTCCTGATTTATATCTGCCCGAGGATTCGCTGGCGTTTCATCTAATACTCAATATTCGGGATGAGGCCCATCGCTTTGCCATCACAGGTCACAGGAATCGTCGTGAAAAGGCACGTAAACAGTCGACACTGGAATCGATTCCAGGATTGGGTCCGAAACGAAGACAGAGTCTGATCAAGCATTTTGGTGGCTTGCAGGGTGTGAAACAGGCCGGTGTGGAGGATCTGGCAAAAATTCCGGGAATCAGTAGTAAATTAGCTCAAATGATTTATGATGTGCTTCGAACGTAATAATTCGACAAATATTGAATAAATGAATCTGAATATCCCAAATACCCTGACACTGATTCGCATTGCTTTTATCCCAGTGATGATAGTGATCTTTTATTTGCCCTACGACTGGGCTCGTCCAGCCACGGCCTGGCTTTATGGTGTAGCCGCTATTACGGACTGGTTTGATGGTTATCTGGCCAGGAAGCTTGAGCAGCAATCTGCCCTGGGCGCATTTCTGGATCCGGTGGCCGATAAACTCATCGTGGCCGTAGCACTCATCATGCTGAGTGCCGCCCATCCGGAAATGACCATCGTCCTGAGCACCATCATCATCATAGGTCGTGAAATCACCATATCGGCACTCAGGGAATGGATGGCCGAGCTGGGTATGAGTTCCAAGGTGGCGGTGTCGATGATGGGTAAAATCAAAACCACGGTGCAGATGTTCGCCATTGGATTTTTGTTACACCGAGACGATTTCATCGGTATGCCAACACATGAGATTGGCGTCATATTGTTGGTGATCGCTGCCCTACTTACGGTTATCTCCATGGTTGTCTATTTGAAAGCTGCCTGGAGTGAGATGAAAGTCGATATGTAATCACTGACAAAAAAGATTCACATTTTCCTTGACACAAAGGCCCTGATAATTAAAATAGCGGGCCTGATTAAGCGGGAATAGCTCAGCTGGTAGAGCACAACCTTGCCAAGGTTGGGGTCGCGAGTTCGAATCTCGTTTCCCGCTCCAAATTATTAAAATTCAAATGGAAGTTGAATTCGAAAAACCTCGGCAATCCGGGGTTTTTTCACATTGGCGGGATGGCAGAATGGCTATGCAGCGGATTGCAAATCCGTGGATCTCGGTTCGACTCCGGGTCCCGCCTCCATATTCTTTTTTAAACCAGTTAATTACTTAAAATAGATTGGTTTATTGCAATTTATTCGTTCACAACTCCATTTAATTCAAATAGAATACGCACTTCATCGCCTCTCACTGAGTTGGTGTTGTGTAGACAGTTTGAAGTACACCTAAGATACTCTGATTAAAAAGCAATGTGTCATCCCGAAAGGAGTGAGGGATCTAATATGACTGGATCAGTAGATTTATTCAGCATAAGATTTCTCCCTGTGGTCGAAATGACAAGTAATCAGAGTAGCTTATAAAGCAAAGCCCATTCTGAATAAGCCCAGGTGGCGAAATAGGTAGACGCAAGGGACTTAAAATCCCTCGGTAGAAATACCGTGCCGGTTCGATTCCGGCCCTGGGCACCATCTTACATCTTCAAGTAATTTTGGGATCTATACTTATTTCTACGTGTTAAGACTCGAACCGGCACACCGGTTAGATTACAAATCACATCCCTGTGATTTGCCCTTAGGGTCATCTGCAATAAACGCAGATGTTCAAATTTACTACTGGCAAATTTAGTCCGGCCCTGGGCACTATTTCTTGTTCTTCTATAATTAATCAATATGCCTTGTAGCTCAACTCATTGCTAAGAATTACTTGACCACTACACACAGTTATTATGTAGTCTATCAGGCAGATTGACATAAGCTACTCTTTAAATTGGTTAATTTATAACTGGTCAGGCCGTATTAGTCTAATATTGCCTAGTTGTTTTATGTAAAATATTTGATCAGAAATAACTTTTCAGTCTGGTGAGGTGAAATTATTTTGTGTTGACTCACTATGGTTAGAAGATTGGTGAGTATTCAGTTATTCGTTACAACTTCCAGGTTTATTTCTTTGAGTGAGTATGTTGCTGCAGAATGGATGAGTGCTATTTCGCCAGCATTTTATCGATTAGTTTGTTTAAATCGTTGTTTAGTGATTGATTCTCATCTATTGCAATATTAATCTTTTCGCGCAGAGCAATAAACTCAGGGTCATCCTGAAGGTCTGTGCCGAATTCCCAGGACAATATATTTTCAATAAAAATGTTATTGGCTTTACTTTTGAAATTCTTAGCGGAAGAATCAAGTTGATTGATTTTAAGCTTGATGCTGTTTTCCAGTTCTTCGGGGGATAATTTTTTTACCGTTAACTTATTTTTAGTGCTTTTTTGTAGCAACTCCTTCTTCTTTGTTTTGGTCTTCTTGCTGGAAGCCTTACTGCGGAAGATCTCTACAATATTGTTTAAGCTGTTTATTTTATCCATATCAATAAAGTTATATCTTAGCTATTCAGATTATTATTATAGGCGGAAAGTATGGTTTGGCCTACAGCTTCATCCGTTTCATTGCTGTCGCCAATATTAATTGTTTCATTAGGTGTATTAATTTTATTCATCTGGATTGCATTTTCTGCGGCATGTATCATCTTGAGCATGTCTCCATTCAAAGGTGCATTGATCTGGTTATTTTTGATGCCCATTTGAAGTTTGAAAATGCAATCTGTAAAGTTATCATTGATGAGAGAAATTAACCCTGTTTTAAATAAATGCAAATAATGAGTCTCATCCAGGTAATCTAATTTAGACCAGGCATCTTTTGCTTCATCTACTTTTCCGGAAGTGAGGTAGAGTAAGCCAAGCTGAAAATGGGCTGTGTCAATTTCTGGTTCAAATTGAACAGCTTTGGATATCTCCTCAATGGCGCGTTCAAATAGGCCAATATCTGCATGCAGTGATCCCAGCATGTATAATGCTTTTCCACTATCAGGTGAGATCTCCAGGGCTCTTTTTAAGTATTCAATGGCTAGTTCAGTTTGATTGTTATCTGACGCATAGATGGCCAGGTGTAACAGTTCTTCAAAATCAAGAGCATGTGCTGCTTCAGTCATTTTCCTATTGCCTCAGATATGCCGATTAAAAAGTAATGCCAATACGCTAATTATATTGGTATTCGAATATAGCATGAAAGTCACTGTCGCAACACTAATACAGCTTTCATGTGAAGAAAAAGTTTTTCAATTTATTTAATTTGAAAGGGTAAACAAATTTCCGAATACAAGGATATATAGGGATAAATAAAATTTCAAATTAAACAAAATGGTATTGATGTTAAATGGAATATTACTGGATGATGACAGGTGATCCGAATGTCGCCTGTTTCCGATCATGACAGTTAGAAGATAAAGTCTCAGGATGTTTGATAAAGCAGCATGGTCATCCTTCCAGGGCGTCGCCACCTGTTGCTGTCCCTAATGTTAATCCGGATCCAGTTATTTATCGTTAAATTTCATTAGTTTATGTATGCACAAAAGCAAAAGAGGCGCCTGGGCGCCTCTTTTTTTGTTTGTGTGAAATGGTCTTTACCTTATAAATGCCCCTTGTATGCGCTGATATATAAGGGCTGTCAGGAATTCTCATTAAATTTTTGTAGTCAAAGCTAAACCTTTTTATCGTGAGATGGATAAGTATCTAAAGCTGCAGAATAAAAGCGGCAATAATTAGGCAAAATAACAAAAGAACTGGGAGATACTCCATGGCGGCAGTCATCGGTGGAAACGATACAGGTTTATTAGACGGTTCATTATATCTTTTGAATCGAGATGACAAGACTCGTGAAGGAGAGGCCGGTCACGGTGAAGACATGTATGTTAATGTCAGTAACGGTAACCTGGTAGTTCGACACACCGATGCCTATTTGCCCTCCCAGGGCGAAGATTTTGCCGTAGTTCGTACCTATAACAGCCGGGGTCAATGGAACAACTTTATGGATGACGGCT
>JBLYYN010000333.1:0-3554 GCA_048550535.1 Gammaproteobacteria bacterium | reverse complement strand
GCCAGTGAAGGAGAACATACCTGGAAGGTAATGCCCAGTTCTACAGCAAGTTCTATTTGTTCTTCCAGTGATGACATATTCCCCTTCATCACGTGATTAAACACTTTTCGTCCCAGGCCACCAAATGCCATTTTAGACGGCCCCAGGTCCTTGCTGCTGCCAGGTAGCATAAGATTAATCATTTTATGTACGAATTTTTTACCCTTTAATCGACGGCCTTTCTCAATAACGGTACAGCCCCAGAAGGTAAAGAACATACTGACCTCCATACCCATGGCAGCGGCGCCATTGGCCATAAAAAAAGCAGCCATGGCCTTGTCAAAATCACCAGATAGCAGGACGATGGACACTTTATTGTCAGGCACTCGTGGTTTTATCTCAGCCAGTTGTGATTCCAAATCAGAGATACGTGTGGCAAGATCAATCTGGTTTGATTCGGGTATGCTGATGGCAGTGTTCATGTTGAATCTCCGTCTAAGTCTGCTCATCACATTAAATGTGAATAGCAAAGGTCAATTGGTTGATAGTCTTTGTAGCTATTACACTTGTCGTTTTTGTTAAGCTACCAGCAAAGCCTATAAGAATATTGATAACTTTTAAATAAAAATGATGTTTGTTAGGCTAACTAACTAATTGATATGTATGTGGAAAAGGTAGTGGCTATGACTAAACTAAATGTGCTGGATTTACTTGATGCAGTACTGGCTTTTGAGCAAAAAGTGAATCTTGCATTAATGTATTCAGCACTTCGCCTGCCACAATATCGTGTAATGGTTTTCCTGGAAAAAGCAGGCAAAATTACAGTAACCGATCTGAGTAAACAGCTGAATGTTACCCGTGCAACAATGAGTGTGTTGGTCAATGATTTATTAAAATCCGATATCGTGGAAAGTTTAAAAAATACCACAGACAAGCGATCATTTTATGTTCGCCTGACAGAGTCAGGACAGAAAAGACTGGCCGTTGCCAGAAAAGATCTTGGTTTTGTGGAGGACAGTATTTCTGAGAATTTTACAGAAGAAATAATTACCGCCATTAATGAGTTTTCATGCATGATAAGACGGTAGCGCTGACTAATCTGGTTGCAGGTTGTTAGATTACTTAAAAAAAGAAAACGCAAATGAAAGCTTCCGCGTCCTGCTCACGCCCCTTACCTGCGTCCATGAAGGCAATGCGAATAATTTTTGTGGTTTGAATATGAGCGAGAAAGTTTATTCGATGTGGCGGGTGTGCATCTAAAGGAAAACCTAAAAACATGTATTACATTTGCGTGTATTCGCGTTAACTTGCGTTTTCTTTTATGTAATAAATCACCTTACCATTGCAGTCGCTTTAAACTGGGCGAACACCTCTCTCCCCTCAACAAGCCCAAGGTTCTTCACCGAGCGAATGCTGATCATAGCTAGAATTTGAGTACCCTCAATGTCACATTCAACCAGGTGCTTTCCATTCATAGCCGGATGAATGGTTTGTACTGTAGCCGGCAATATATTTAATATACTGCTGTCACTGGCGTGGCTAAGTGTCAGACTCACATCCTGGGCATGGATCAAAATACGTACATTTTGCTTCAGTGATAACAATTTACCCGAGATGTGTATGTCATGTTGATTACAGTTCACGGTACTAATGCTGTGTTGTTCATCAACACGTTCAACCTTGCCAGTAAGTATAAAGCTGGCGCCCTCATCCTGGGTCAGCATGGGCTGAGTCACACATAAATCCATCAAATCCCCGTGATCGATAATGCGGCCATTGTCCATCAGCAGAATATAATCACCCAGTCGTAGTACTTCGCGAATATCGTGGCTAACATAGATCACCGGCAGGGTGAACCGATTATGGATAGATTCCAGATAAGGCATCAGTTCCTGTTTGGCCTTGCGATCCAGTGCCGACATGGGTTCATCGAGTATCAGTAATTGGGGGTTCGCCAGCAAGGCTCTGGCCAGGGCCACGCGTTGTTTCTGGCCACCGGATAGCTGGTGGGGATAGTGCTGTAATAAATCCTGCAGTGAAAAGATCTCAATGAGTTCATCGTGCCGGGCGATGGCGTGTTTCTGGTCATTGCGTTTATAACCATAATCCAGGTTCTGTTGCACCGTAAAGTGAGGGAACAATCGGGTGTCCTGAAAGACATAACCGATACCTCGTTGCTGGGTGCTTAGACGTATTTTTCTCTGGCTGTCGTCGAACAGTTGCTGGTTGAAACAAAAATAAGCCAGATCGGCCTGCTGGAAGCCGGCCATACAGTTGAGCAAAGTGGTTTTGCCGGAACCGGAGGGGCCAAATAAAATAGTAATCCCCCGATCCGGTATGGAAAACTCGGCATCGAAATCAAACTGGCCGAGTGATTTTTTATAATGGACCTTGATACTCACAGTCGAATATTCAGTTTACGGTTAGCGGTGTAAGCAATGACCAGCACCAGGAAAGAGAACAGCAGTAATCCGGCGGAATAAATATGGGCCGGAACATATTCCAGGGCTTCGACATGATCGTAAATAGTGATCGATAATACCTGGGTGATGCCGGGGATATTGCCACCAATCATCAGCACCACACCAAACTCGCCCACGGTATGGGCAAAGCCTAAAGTGATGGCGACAAAAAATCCACGATAGGACAGCGGCAAAATAATGCTGAAAAATATATCCAGCGGCTTAGCCCCCAATGTAGCTGCCACCTGCTGCAAGGGTTTGCCAATGGATTCAAAGCTGGCCTGTAGGGGCTGCACCACGAAAGGCAGTGAATAAATCACCGAGCCTATGACCAGGCCAGAGAAACTGAAGCTTAATGGGCTGTCACTAACAAGCGCCCAGGCCTGGCCGATAAAGCCGCCGGGGCTGAAAGCCACCAGTAAATAAAAACCGAGCACCGTGGGCGGCAATACCAGGGGCAATGCCACTATCGCTTCAATGGGCGTTTTATAACGGGTAGACGTATTGGCCAGCCACCACGCCAGGGGTGTACCGATGATTAGCAACACCAAAGTGGTGACGGTGGCCAGCTTAAGGGTAATGAGTATGGGTGATAGCTGGATCAGTGCTTCATTCATGGCGTCTGGTAGCCCTGTTGCTGTATCAGCTGACGTATGGGGGCCGATTGCAGGTACTGTGTGAACTGCTGGGCCAGTAGTTTATGGCGAGTGGATTTTACCACCACCATCTGCTGTTCCAGTGCCTGGTGCAGCCTGGGGTCTATGGCCATATAGTTGGAAGACCGGATCACCTGTGACAGAGCCACCAGCCCCAGACCGGCACTGCCCGATTCAACAAACTGGAATGTTTGCGCGATATTTTCACCGTACACCAGCTTCGGTCGCAGGCGCTTAAGTTGTCCGGACTGTTCCAGCCACTGCATGGCTGCAACGCCATAGGGTGCAATTTTGGGGTTGGCGATGGCAAAATGCCTGAATTCACCCTGCTGAAACAATTGTTCTATTTGTTGAGGTGATGAGCTGGGGCGCCACAAAGCCAGGGCACCCACAGCATAAGTGACACGTGAGCCTGGTATTGTTAATGCGTTTTGCTCCAGTTTCTTCGGGCGTTGGG
>JBLYYN010000332.1:0-5787 GCA_048550535.1 Gammaproteobacteria bacterium | reverse complement strand
CTTATCCAGCGTGTAATTGGTTTCAATATCGCCACAGTGCAAGGTCTGGCTGTTGTTGCTTGAAAGCGAGTTCACCCTGGCAGGTGCTGCATATTTTTCAATCATACCAATATGCTTAATATCCGTATATTTGGTGCTTAAATAGAGTAAGGCGCTACCGGATACACCGGCTCCAATTATTAACAGGTCGTACTGTTTGATCGACATAGAGGCTCAACGGTATTGAAAAATAAGCGATATTGTAATCTAGATTGGTGTCAATTTGGAAAACGGAGCAAAAAACGGCTTTTTCACAAACAATATCTAAAATGAATTTAGGTGGATTTCCTCATCCTGGGGATGTTACATTTCCCTATCCCGTGGTGTCCATAAACTGAGTGATAACACGGGTAAACCGGGAAGAACCCGGTCTGAGAGCAATGGTTTCCAGTATTAGAGTATATTGCTCTCAGACACGGTTTATTATTACTTCATCTATAGTCTCTATAAATGAACAAACTTCGAGATCTTATCGATCGTAGCATAGACCTCAGGCCCGGCGAGTTACCGGCGCTGATGATATCCTTTGGCTATTTCTTCAGCCTGTTATGTGCCTATTATATTATCCGGCCCTTGCGCGACGAGATGGGCATACTGGGCGGGATTAAAAACCTGCCCTGGGTGTTTAGCGGGACCTTCGTGGTCATTCTGGCCATGGTACCCCTGTATGGCTGGGTCAGTTCACGCTATCCACGGCGGCAGTTTCTGCCACTGGTGTATGTATTCTTTATTGTTAATCTTTTTTTGTTTTATGGTCTTTTTTATTTCCAGGTATCACCCGCCCATGTAGCACAATCCTTTTTTATCTGGGTCAGCGTGTTTAACCTGTTTGTGGTCTCCGTGTTCTGGAGTTTCATGAACGACATCTATGATAAAGATCAGGCCAAGCGTTTGTTTGGTGCAATTGCCTCGGGTGGCACCGCAGGTGCGCTGTGTGGCCCGATCCTCACCACCTGGCTGGCACAACCCCTGGGTACCCATAACCTGCTGCTCATCAGTGCCGCCCTGCTGGGGCTGTCGATACTGTTTATTGCCCGGCTATCAGCCTGGTTCGATCTACAGCCCCAGTCCCGGGTGGATACCAGCTATCAGCAGCCCATCGGCGGGCACTGGCTGGCCGGGTTTTCACTGGTGTTTCGTTCGTCCTACCTGATGGGTATAGGCCTGCTGATTCTGCTGTACACCACCTTATCGACGTTTTTATATTTCCAGCAGGCGAGTATTATCCAGGACAGTTTCAGCGATTCGGCTGAACGCACCTCGGTGTTTGCCATGATCGACCTGGCCGTGAATAGCCTGACCATCCTGATCCAGGTGTTTCTGACCGGACGACTGGTTCGTATGCTGGGCCTGGCCTGGACACTGGCCCTGATACCCCTGTTGCTGGTGGTGGGGTTCCTGCTATTGAGCCTGTCGCCGGTACTGGGGGTGTTAATCGTGGTGCAGATATTACGCCGTGCCGGCAATTATTCCATTATGCGACCGGCGCGGGAGATGCTGTATGTAGTACTCGGGCGGGAAGAAAAATACAAGGCGAAGAACTTTATCGATACGGTAGTGTACCGGGGCGGTGATGCGGTGAGCGCCTGGGTATATGATGCTATGCGCAGCATGGGTTTAAGCCTGGGGCAGATTGCTTTTATCGCAGCCCCGCTGGCGGCAGTGTGGGCCCTGGTCGCTTACCGGCTGGGCCTGCGCCGTGAGCAGATAGCCGCCCAAACACCTCAACAGGAATAACCAGCAGGAGTGAATGATGATGAATGAACCGTTCAATAACCGTCGTCGTAACCTGATCAAGGCCTTACTGGCCCTGGGCTTCAGTGGCTCGGCCTTAAGTGGCCTGTTACAGGCGGCCACCCAGGACAAAATCCTGAAGACCATTCCATCCTCGGGTGAACAGCTCCCGGCCATGGGTGTGGGAACATCGCGCACCTTCGACGCCCTGCATGATGCAGAACTCATGCAACAGCTAAGCCAGGTGATGCAGTCGTTTTTCGATCATGGCGGCAGCCTGGTGGATTCATCGCCCATGTACGGTTCGGCCCAGGCGGTGACTGGAAAGCTATTAGAACAGGTTCAGGGCAAACAGGCCCTGTTTGCCGCCACCAAAGTCTGGGTCGATGGCCGCCAGGCCGGCATAGATCAGATGGAACGCTCTCGCCAACTGTGGGGTATTAAGCGTTTTGACCTGATGCAAATTCATAATCTTCGCGACTGGAAAGTCCATCTACAAACTCTCAAGGCCATGAAAGCCGAGGGCCGGATTCGTTATCTGGGCATTACCACCTCCCATGGCCGTTATCATGATGAACTGGAAACACTGCTGAAAACCCATCCCTTTGATTTCGTCCAGTTCAGCTACAACATTGCCAACCGTGAGATCGAGAAGCGTTTATTACCGATAGCGATGGATCGGGGTATTGCCACCATTATTAACCGACCCTACCAGAGGGGCGATCTGTTTCGCCAGGTCAAGGGCAAGCCGCTACCAAACTGGGCGGGCGAGATAGATGTCACGAGCTGGGGGCAGTTTTTTCTGAAATTTATCCTGTCCCATCCCGGAGTCACCTGTGCCATCCCGGCCACCAGCAAGGTGAAGCATATGGTGGATAATATGGCGGCACAATTTGGCCGCTTACCGGATGATAAAATGCGTATGGGAATGATTCGTTACTTTGGTTCCTTAGCTTAGTTGAACAAAAGGCGAGGAGGGGTTTTGTTTGAGCAGTCCAGGATTGTGGCTGAGGGTGCTGAGCTCTATAATTCCTGTAGTTGTGGGACCTCTAATCAAGTCATAATTGTTTTATACTGGCTAAAAGTGTCCAGATTTCCCCCGAAGTTCTTTGCAATAGAATAACTATTCCGCCTTACTTCGTGAACAATCTAAACACTTTTATCGCAGTCTAAATTCAATCAGACTTAATCAGAGGTTCCCTTGTCCGAATTTAAATACAAATAATTGAGTGCATGTTGTGAGCAAATACTTAACCCTATTCATAAATGATCAATCGGTATTCGAATATGAACGTGAAAATAGTCTTGAGGACAAACAACGAGCCTTCTTCGATAAAATGGACAGTGATATGGGGCGTGGAATAAAAATTCATGGAGCCTTTATTGCCGAACCCGACAATGAGCATCGTGCAAAGTTTGTAGCCATGAACCTGATTAAAGCCTTGCAGCAGGATAATGAAGCCGTTATCGAGGCGTCATGTGCTTATTTAGTCAATCGCCGACCTGAGCTGATAGAAATTCGTGCCAATGATCATGATGGGGCTGTGCTTATTGACCTGGTTGATGGGGAAGTATAGACAAAAGTGCATGAGCGCTTTAATTTCCAGGATTGCTGAAAAATAATCACATGTCCATGTCACAGAAAAAATTTGATAGTGCCATCTGGGAAACGGTTTCCAGCATAGCGACAGGACGTGTCATGAGTTACGGTGAAGTAGCTCGCGCCGCCGGTTTTCCCCGCCATGCAAGAATGGTGAGTAAAGCCATGGGCCGATCGACCACTGCTCTACCCTGGTATCGTGTGGTCAGGTCTGATCGAACCCTTGGCTTCAAGCCTGGTACTGAGTCATACCATAAACAGAAGGCATTACTGGAGCAAGAAGGTGTACAATTCCTCAATGGCAAGGTGATTCCCCTTGAATCAGATGAAACTGAAGATTTAGATAAATTATTGTGGGGGCCGCCCGATGTTTAAGTTCTACAGATAAGGGGTGTTAGTAAATGTTAATGCTTCTGAGTTGTCACCGAATCTTTTAATGTTTAGTGCCATCGAGTCTGATGCTTTTGTTCCCTGACCGATAATACAACCAGATGCGCTTATTGTGCCCGTGGATCTTATGACAAACATTAATTCATTGCCTCAACTGGGCTGGCAAGCCTTTTTTCAGCAGCAACTCACGCTCGATGAGTGGGAACATTTCACCCTTGCACGTGTCATCGCACAAGAACGTTCCATCATTCATCTATTAAGCCCCGAAACTAAGCTGTCATTACCAGTCACACCCGGCATGCCGGTTATGACTGTGGGTGACTGGGTGGTGCTGGATAGTGCCGGTAAGTTTCATCGTTTGCTGGACCGTTTGTCGTTATTTTCACGAAAAGCCGCGGGAACCAAAGTGACGACTCAGTTGATAGCTGCAAATATCAATACGCTATTTGTGGTGTGTTCAATGAATCAGGATTTCAATCTTAATCGAATCGAACGATATTTAGCCCTGGCCAATGAGGCCGATGTTGAGCCAGTGGTGGTGCTATCAAAAGCCGATGTTTGTGATCATCCTCAGGAGTATGCGCAACGGGTACAGAGGCTTGATCCACTGCTCAATGTGGTTATGGTTAACAGTCTTGATCCCGACAGTGTTGGCCAACTTGAGGCCTGGTGCCGTGCGGGTAATACGGTAGCCCTGTTGGGTTCATCGGGTGTGGGTAAATCGACCATCATTAATACCTTATCAGGCAAGACAATACAGCGGACCGATGCTATCCGGGAAGATGATGATAAAGGTCGTCACACCACAACGGGGCGTTCCCTGCACCTGCTTTCAGCCGGGGGCTTATTGCTGGACACTCCAGGTATGAGGGAAATACAGCTGGCCGATTGTGAGCATGGGATTGAAGAGACATTCGCGGAGATCAGTGAATTAGCAAGCCAATGTAAATTCTCGGATTGCCAGCATCAAGCTGAGCCAGGTTGTGCCGTGCGAGCGGCGATTGATGCGGGAAGCCTGGATGAGCGAAGGTTGACCAGTTATCTTAAACTGATGAAAGAACAGGCGTTTAATAAAGCAACTCTGGCTGAGAAAAGAGCCCGAGACCGTGATTTGGGCCGATACTACCGCTCAGTTCAAGCAGCGAAACGCCAACAGAACAAGGATTAATCCTGTTTTATGGTTTTCATGCAGGGATATAGACAGAGTAAAGTCGTCAGGGGATGATACTAATCATTTTCAGTGGCCATCGACACATTTGATGTATAGATACTACCGATAAAGAAAAGCTTCTAAGATAACGCTATCAGGAGAAGAGCTTATGAAAGATTTAATCTGGGATAACTCGCTAAGTGTCGAGGTCGATGAAATAGATGACGACCACCGCAAACTTGTGGAACTGTTTAATATGCTCAATCACTCTGTAATGGAAGGGGATGCGCCAGACTATGTTGAGGCTGTGCTGGAAGAACTGATTAGTTGTACGGTCTGGCATTTCAGGCATGAAGAGCGGTTGATGCAAAAGTATGCTTATCAAGGTATGGCGGAGCACAAGGCAGAGCACCAGCAGTTAATCGAAAGCGCTAAGGAGCTCCAGCAGAAGTTCCAGCAGGGCACATCAGTATCGAGTGAAGATATTGAGTTTCTGGAGCACTGGTTAACCGGGCATATCCTCGGTGTCGATATGGAACTGGGCTCGTTCCTTGGTGAGGTGATGTGAGCGGGATTTTCCAAACATAGTGTTATGCACGCAGTTAATTTTTATCCGGTTTTGGTAATGGTGGAGTGCTTATGATGTAGCCATGTGTTGAGCAAGTCTGGACTTAATACGACAGATTGAAAAACAGTTCAAATATAAACTCACAGTTGCTTATAGTTGTTATTAGCCAGAAGCGGACTGATCAAAAATTTAAAACTTTGCCACAGAGGCACAGAGGCACAGAGGGTACAGAGTTTTTATAAGTACGCCCTATTACAAGCACGACAGCTTTCTCTGTGCACTCTGTGCCTCTGCGGCAAATCTTTT
>JBLYYN010000331.1:0-6680 GCA_048550535.1 Gammaproteobacteria bacterium | reverse complement strand
TTACGACTTACGACTTACGACTGATAACTTGTTTTTATTTTTTAAGCCGATAAACCACACCCGTACTGGCACGGACCATTTCGAAAGCATCACAGTATTGAGTAATAGATTCCGAAGCTCCGAGCAACAGATAGCCTCCTGGATTCAGTGATTGGGCCATTCGATTAAGAATATCGGATTTGGATTCTGCGGAAAAATAGATCAGAACATTTCGACAAAAAATGGCATCAAATTTACCCAGACTGGCATAGGTCTGGAGCAAGTTGTTTTCTCTGAAGCTTATTCGTGATCTTATATCTGCGTTGACCTGCCATTGATTACCAATAGCAGAAAAATAGTGCCGCTTACGTTCTTCCGATAAACCTCGAGCCAGCGCCAGGGCATCGTATTTAGCTTCTTTGGCATCATTCAGAATGGCTTGTGAAATATCTGTAGCTACTATTTCAACCCGGAAGCCTGGATTATGCCGTGCATATTCATCGGCCACTATACTGATTGAATAGGGTTCCTGGCCAGAAGAACAGGCAGCTGACCAGATTCGCAATTTATTTTTCTTTTCCTGCCTGCTGCCCTGAAAAATCGTGTTACTCAACACTTCGAATGGATAGGTGTCACGAAACCAGAGTGTTTCATTAGTCGTCATGGCTTCTATAACACAGGCTTTTAACTGGGAACTGGGTGACTGGCCCAGTTGATCAACCAGACCTTGAAGTGTGTCAATCTGCATTTCTCTCATCAAACGATTTAGCCTGCTGGATACCAGGTAATGTTTGTTTTCCCCTAGCACGATGCCGCAAGCCAGTTCAAGAAATTGCCGGAAATTCCTGTACTCTTCAGGTGTAAATGGGCTGGTCATGAATATTCACATCGAATCAGTTTATTTATCATATTATTCAATGATTAATCAGAAATTTTATCCAGGCCATCTTCGACATCACGTTTATTCAGTACATTCATCACTGAATGGGCCAGTTCATTGGGTTTGAATTTAGGAATAAAATGATCGGCCCCTACCTTATCAACCATGGTGTTATTGAAAACACCACTTAATGATGTATGCAATATAATATATAGATGCTGCAGATCAGGGTTTTTACGTATTTCAGTCGTCAATGTATAGCCATCCATTCTGGGCATTTCAATATCCGATATTACCAGACCTATGGTGTCGTGAATCGGCTTGCCGTCTTCAATCATTTGTTGCAGTTTCTCTAATCCTTCCTGCCCATCATTAGCCAGTGTACATTCTATGCCCACTTTTTCCAGTACCCTCTTTACCTGGTTACGGGCCACCGACGAATCATCGACAATCAGAACATGTCTTGGAAATTCTTCGTTTTCCTGGTGCCTGGATTCATCCATAATTGACTCGTCCAATTCTTCAGGTATCCCCATAACATCGGCAAACACTTTCTCAACATCAATGATTTCTACCAGTTCATCATCAACATGGGTCACAGCTGTAAGAAAGTTTTCCTTACCACTGCCTTTCGGTGGCGGCAGTATGTCTTTCCAGTTCATGTTGGCTATTCTGTCCACCGAGCTCACCAGAAAGCCCTGGGTAAAACGGTTATATTCCGTAACAATGACAAAACTATCCTTAATGTTTTCCACCGGACGATTACTGATCGCCAGTCCAAGATCCATCACAGGAATAGTGCGCTTTCTTAAATGGGCTACTCCAACAACTTTAGGGTCGGATTTTGGAATACTGGTCAGTGATGGACAACGAATGACTTCCTGTACTTTAAATACATTGATGCCGTAGAGCTGTTTACCTGATAATCTAAAAAGTAGTAATTCCAGTCGATTTGTCCCAGCTAACTGGGTACGCATATCAACATTATCAAGAACACCGGCCATCATTTAACTCCAGATGTAATTATAGTCACTACATATATCGTATATTTATTTGCATATTCAAATGTTCAACTATAATTCAAATTAGTATGGCCTTCTCTGAAGGCTGCTTTATTGAACCGCTTATACATGATACTAGCCCATAATCATTGTTTAGCCAGTGATTATTAATAGAAAATAATGAGTATATAATGAGCTCTCCGCTGTTATTGACCAAGAATGTCATCCCATTATTAAAAGCTGCGCTGGAAGCGGATATACAGCAACTTGAACGATTACGAAAACAATCACCTTCAACAGCCGCTGCCCTGTTAAAGATTACCGATTATATCAACGAGCTATATTCAAAGCTGGTTGATATCGGTGAAGATGGTATCCAGTCCTTACAGCAAACCTACACTATATTAACTAAAAATATGGCCCTGCAATCCAATGCCTCTCAAATCCAGCATGTGATTAACAGTATAGCCGCCGCTACAGAAGAAATGGCAGCCACATCTGCCGAAATTTCACATGCCGCACAGACAACCTCAGAGAGGGCCAATGAAAGTTACCAGAAAACCGAATCCGGCAACATAGCTATCTCATCTATGATGGGTGATATGGAATTACTGGAAAACTCCATGAATAACATGTTCAGCCAGATGCAGCACTTTTCCGGTTTTACCGATGAAATTAATAAGCTGACCGCCACCGTACGTGATATCGCCAACCAGACTAACCTGTTAGCCCTAAATGCTGCCATCGAAGCAGCACGAGCCGGCGAAGCCGGCCGCGGATTTGCTGTGGTCGCCGACGAAGTGAAACAACTGGCATCAAAAACAGAGCAGGCCACTCTGGAAATCGAAAATGTGACCACTACCATGAACACCCTGATGGATGAAGTTTCAGGATCGGTGAGCTCCAGTAATACACGATTGGAAAAAACCATAGATGGCCTTGAAACGGTGGCCATTTCACTGGGCGATGTGACTGCGGTGGTGAATGATGTCAGTGCCCAGATCCAGTCAATTTCGATATCTGCCAATGAACAACAGACGGTATCCAAAGAAATGGCAGACAAACTGAATAAAATCACTCTGGATATCCAGCAGGAAAACAAAGAAATTGACCACATCACAACAAATGCAGATCTGTTAACTCATACTATCAATAACCAGTTTGACATTCTTGCATCCCTAAATCAGGATCGGTTATTGCTGGAAACCTCAAAAGCAGATCATATTACCTGGAAAATCCACCTCGCCACTATGGCCTTGGGCGGCACGGCCATAGCCAAGGCTGATATCAAAGATCATACCCAATGCAGGCTGGGTAAATGGTACTACTCCTCGGGCAAGGAAAAATACGGAAAAACCACCGCTTATCACAATATTGAAGCTGATCATGTTCGCGTCCATGAAATTGGCAAAGAAATTGCTGAGTTATCCCATAAAGGCCAAAATGAACAGGCCCGTCAAAAAATTGATGAGCTGGAACAAGTAAGCCAGCACCTGTTTCAATATATTAACGAACTCCTGGATGATGTGAGTACCATATGAAGCCACTGACTGCCAAACTACTGATGCTGTTAACACTTCTGGGTAACAGCAATGGCGGTCTGGCGGATGCTGTGAAGCAGCATCAGTCTCACAGTTCCATTATTGCCGCTGTCATCGAGTTCCTGGAACATACCACCGAAAAACACCGACACCCTAATACACAAATCCAGGTCGGCCACCTGGACAAACGCTTGAAACTGCAACAATGCGCACAAGCGCTGGACACGTATCTGGCGCCCGGCGCTAAAGCCGTGGGAAAAACCACGGTGGGCGTTCGTTGTGATGGAATTAAACCCTGGGCTATATACCTACCTGCCACCATCAACATTTATTCTACGGTTTATAAAACCGCCCATGGCTTACCCCGTGGGCACATTATCCAGGCTCGTGATATTGAGAAAGTCGAATACAATCTGGCCCAGCTTAATTACGGCTATTTCAGCGACCAATCAAAACTGATCGGTATGCAGACCAAACGCCGCCTGGCACAGGGCCGAGTCATCACACCCAATCAGGTTAAACCACCCCTGTTGGTCAAACGTGGCGAACAGGTGGCACTGGTATCCAGATCCAGTCTGTTTACCGTAAGAATGAATGGCAAGGCTATGATGGATGGCGCCTATGGAGACCGTATTCGTGTCAAAAATTCGTCTTCCAGGCGTATTATTGAGGGGAAAGTGACTCAGGCCGGTATTGTAATGATTAGTCCCTGACCCTGCCCTGCAAGTAATCGAGTAAAATATTCATGTTTTTTAACAAAAACGCTAAAGTTTCAGCGGCTATAGCCGATTACAGTATTGAGAGATAACGAGCAGGTAACTATCATGACAAGCCCCATCAACCCTATTAATCGCTCGACCACCGATGCACTGAACAGTAACGGTAGTACCAGGGCTCGCGATAAGGAATCCACGGAAACCTCGTCCAGCAGCCCACGACCGGCTGCTGAAGATACGGTCAGCTTATCCGATCAAAGCCTCCAGGTTAGAGATTTACAACAACAGCTGGAAAGCCTTCCCGAGGTGGATGCCGAAAAAGTAGAGGCTATCAAACAGGAAATTGCCAAGGGTAATTACCCACTGGACCCGGAACGTATAGCTCAAAACCTGATCAAGCTGGAAAAAGCCCTTAACGAATAATCTCTCAGGATATAGTCATGATAAAAACACTACTGGAAAATATTGAAAGCTGTTCAGATCAGCTCTATCAATGCCTCAGTGATGAGCATGATGCATTACGTGACAACCAGTATGAAAGCATCATGTCACTGGCCGAACAGAAGCAGTCTCTGGTGGGCGTGCTGAATGAACTGGATCAGCAGCGTCTACAACTAAGTGGCACTACTGACTTTGCACAGTTTCTGTCACGGTCCAGACCCGACCTGAGCCAGGTTTGGCAAACGCTACGTGAAAAAATCCAGCGTTGCCAACAACAAAATGAAGTGAATGGTCGTATCCTCAACCGCCGCAACCAGATCGCCCGGGACACACTGAATATACTCACCGGGCGCAGCAATGACGATGAAACCACCTATGGCCCAAGCGGTAAAGCGAATATACCAGGCCCTAAGCTGACCAATACCCAAGTTTAATGAATAAGCAAATAATTGTTCAGCATTGATCTGACAGTTACTGATCGTTGAAGGAATTTAATTCCTAACCACAGAGGCACAGAACATCCTGAGAATATGATTATATAAATACTCTGTGTGCTCTGTGCCTCTGTGGCAACATTTTCATTCACAATTTATCTAAATAATTCCCGGCTTTTCAGCGGTTTATCACCCAGATAATACGCCAGCACATAACGCATCAGGGACTTTATATCCTTGCGTACTGTTTTATCGGTTAAGTCATCTGACTGAAAACACAACAAACTGTGACCACGGATACTCAGTGCTTGCCTGTCCTTATCCTGATAGCTACCGGCTTGTACCGGACCATGTTCGATAAAATAGTGGTAATTCCTGTCTTTGACCACTCGCTCTCCTGAATCCGCATCCGTGTCGAGGCATAAACCAAACCCAAGGTACTGTAACAGGCTTTTCTCGAATAACCTTAACTCAAGCTCTATATCTTCGGACAATGCCAGCGCATAGAGTGTGCCCTGATAAAGTTCAAAAACATCTTCATGGACATCGTGTTTGTGTAATAAACGCATAATCAGCTCATTCATGTAAAACGCGCAGGGTAAGGCTCTGGCTTTCAAATGCGGGCGATTGATATGGGCTGCTTCCACCTGCCCCAGGGAGGGCATTTCCCCTCGCCCACTCCAGTTTGCCTGCAAGGCCTGGAATGGCTGCAATATAGCTTTTAAACGTGATTTAGGGCTGCGACTGCCCCGACTGACCAGGGACAGGCGGCCGTAATCCCTGGAGAAAATTTCGAGTATCTGACTGGTATCCCTAAACGGGCGTTGATGAAGTATGTAAACAGGTTGATCCTGTACACGCATTATGGATGTGCCAGTTTAATCCGCATCATAACCCAGACTACGCAAAGCCGATTCACTATCGGACCAGCCTGCCTTGACCTTAACCCACAACTGTAAGAATACTTTCCGACCCAGTAATTTTTCCATGTCTTTTCTGGCTTTGGTACCAATGCTTTTCAGGCGCATGCCTTTATTGCCGATGATAATGGCTTTCTGGCCTTTGGTTTCCACCAGGATCATGGCATTAATCTCGGTAATATTTTCTTTTTCCTTGTAGCCCTCGATTTCCACCGTGGTCTGGTAGGGTAACTCATTACCTAACTCACGAACCATTTTTTCCCTGATCAATTCGGCCACCAGGAAACGCTCACTACGATCCGTCAACTGCTCGGGTTCGAAGTAAGCTGGGTTGACCGGTAATAGTTGCAGAACCTGTTGTTCCAGATGGTCCAGGTTATGACCACGTTGGGCCGACACGGGTATCACCGACTCAAAATTATATTTTTCAGTCACCTGCTGTAAAAAGGGTAGCAGATCGTCCTTGTTTTCAACGGTATCCACCTTGTTCACCACCAGTACCACGGGAATATCAATATGTTCCAGTTTGTTTAATACCATGGTGTCTTCGTCGGTCCACTTCATAGCCTGCACCATGAACAGCACCAGATCCACATCGTGGATTACGGAACTGGCGGCTTTGTTCATATAACGGTTAATGGCTTTTTTCCCACCACTATGTATACCCGGGGTATCGACATAGATGAACTGAGCCAGTTCGGTGGTTTTAACCCCGAGGATCTGATGCCTCGTGGTTTGTGGTTTGCGTGAGGTAATACTCAGTTTCAT
>JBLYYN010000330.1:0-7849 GCA_048550535.1 Gammaproteobacteria bacterium | reverse complement strand
GTGTGTTGCCGGAATCCATGTTGTCTGAGGACCTGGTCTGCCTGGAGATTGAGGGCATTACCATGGAGCGACAACTTGGGGTGGCTTACCATGCAGAGCGGAGTTTATCCAATGCGGCGAAGATGATGTTGCAGAGCCTGCGTAATACTCATGCTTAATTAACATGGGTTTCGCCCGCTGGCGAGTTACTTTTTGCCTACAGCGGTAAAAAGTAACCAAAAAACGCCGCCCCAAGTCGCAAGCCCTTCATAAAAAACATGAAGGGTTCCCTCGTCGCCACATAATGAATGTACCTGCTCGAAAACTGCTCCTGTGTTGTTCTACTTACGGGCGTCCTGCCCTAATGCGCAACTCCTCGCAAACATCGCTCGTCAAACATGCTCGCAGAACGCTTGCATATTCATTATGCACTCCTCGGCTTACTCCAGAGGGGAACTTAAAACACAAAAAACCGTGGTCTGTCCCTGATTGTTTCTGACCCGGTTTTTACTATAAAAAAGCTGTATTTGTTCCAGCCTCCGCGAACAAAACCAATATAATTGATGAATAATTGATGAATAATTGATGATGACAGGTTAGTATCATGGCGGAATCGCGGCCAGCCTGATACCTGGGCAGACCAGAAAATCTGTCAATCTGTCGGCTATATCTATGCCTGGATCCACATGTAGCTTCCAGCACCCCTTTTCAGGCCACTGGCGCAATCTGAATGGGCTTCGGGAATGGGATCAACAGGACCAGTGGCGTAGAATGCGACCGGATTGTCAGCGCGCTAAACGTGTCAAGCGCCACAGAGGACATAAGATCCGACATTAGCCACTGAACATCGTCGAAAAAGGTGCGACAAGTGCGATGACCGATAACTTAACGTACATTCAATTACTGGACGTTCTCACTGATCTGGTCGACCAAAAGAGCAGCGGGACAATGTTCGTCCATTCCGATACCAACCACATGGTTACATTCGCTCTGGACAAGGGGAGGATCTGCGCGATCTACTACGGCCCAAACCGGGGTAGAAAAGCGATCGCAGCCATCAGCACGATCAAAAATGGCTCGTATCGGTTCGAGGCCTCGAGTTCGAGTAGCCTGGCCCAGGATCTCCCTTCCACACCCAAAATTCTCTCTCAATTAAAAGCACGCGAACTGGTGGCCGCAGATGAAATACCAGCGGCAGCGAACGTGGACCCCTCCAATGTCTCACAGGAGGACAAAAACAAGGTCTGCCAGGAGTTGAAAGACCTTCTTCTCGAACACCTTGGGCCTATAGCGGGGATGATTTTCGACGTGGCCATGAGCGAGGCGGGTGATTTCTGCTCGACACCGGAAGGCACTCGGGACTTTATTTCCAAATTATCGGAAGATATCGATAATGCTGATGAAGCGGCAGCCTTCAAGGAAAATGCTAACGCCGTTTTGCGAAAATTCTTTTCGTAACACCAGGCGAAGCTGGCACCTGTCCCGCCGTAGGCGCGGTGTTGAGTTCGCCGTACCCCGATACGCCTGGTCGCCTTCATTTCGCTCACCGGCATTCGTAGAATGCCTGTCCATAACTGCGTTGAGTGAGATTTTTCACGCAACTTGCCGCAATTGTTTCACACCGGGATAAGCATACTGAACGATATCAGTCGGGGATCATGATAAACCCCACCATAGGGATACATACAAATATTTATTGCCGGCGACCGGATCTGCACACGCCCGCCCCGGTCTCACGCAGCTCGAAGCCGTACCGCGACTTCCGTCTCCAGGAATAAACCCGACAATTTTCATTGCCGGGTTAATAGCATCCAGAACCTGCTACCGCGGAAGGCCGACTGTTCCGTGACAAGCGGCCCGTGGGCATCAGGATGATTTATTCTTGAGATGTTTCATTGCCGTGATCAGGCTGCGCCGCATGAGCTCGAACGCCTGCGCCAGATCAGAGATCTCGTCGTTACGCTGCTCAACAGTCACTGCACGATCGATGTTACCCTTACTGACCGCGGTGGCTACGTCTGTGATATCGGTAATCGGCACCAGGATCAGGCGCTTAACCAGCATGTTCACCACGATGAACAGAACCGCGAACAGCAATGTGATAGCACCGATTACGTAAAGACTGCGCTGCACGCTCAGAGCCTGCACATCTTCCAGCGGGACTCCTACCAGACTCACGCCGACGACACTACCTGTATTGTAACCATAACCACTGCCACTGCTAAAGCTTCGTTTCTGGTCTTCCGGCGCGTCAGAGGGGTTTCCATGGCAGCGCAAACAACCTTTCTTGCTAATCTTCGGCGCCGAACTGACCAGGTATGCCCTGCCTCTGATCATGCCCTCTTCATTCAAACCCTTCAAATTGCGATCTTCACGGAAGCGTTTCAATAGATCCAGCTCCAGATCCCGAGCCAGATTTTCTGGATTCAGCGGATTATCAGAGGAGTTCTTTATGTAATACTGAGGTTGTTTCTCAGCTAGGTAATTCGCAATTCGCGCCGTAGCCACGATGCCTGAAACCGCAGGTGTGTAGAATATATCCTGCTTTATAAAGTGCGGTCGCAGATCGCCAGCAACATAATTCTGGATCGATTTGACGACATCCACAAGCAAAACCAGTTCTTGATTAGCTCGGTCGTAGACCTGCTTTTTAGTTAGTAGATATATGCTCGGCGTAGCAATCGCCAGACTGATTAAATATAACAAAAGCAGGGAAATATTGAATTTTTTCGACAGGCTCCGCCGCGAAGTAGATGTTGCCATTAGATAGCTCCTCATTAACTTTCGTGTTTACGTCATCCCAGACTAATCCGGTAACTGCCATGTAACAAGAGGGTCATGATTTTGCTCAAAAAAACACAGCGAAAACAGGCGACGCAGGAAGTGACTCGCAAAGAAATATAGAGTTGCCGTTACCCGTGCCGTCCATTTCATATATAGCCTGAGGAACCAGCAGGATCTCAGTTCATACTTTCCAGTCTAGCAGCAATTTCAAGAATGACACGGAACAACGGCATGTAATGAGTGGTCAGAATCAACAAGAAAGGGGTCGATGGCAAATGAAAACGCTAATGATTCTCAATTGTCACCGACCCCTTTCTTCATGCTGAGCGTAGTTTATCCAATGTGGCGAAGATGATGTTAGAGAGCTTGCGTAATACTCATGCTTAATTTACATAGGGTTTCGCCCGCTGGCGAGTTACTTTTTACCTACAGCGGCAAAAAGTAACCAAAAAACGCCGCCCCAGGTCGCAAGCCCTTCATAAAAAACATGAAGGGTTCCCTCGTCGCCACATAATGAATGTACCTGCTGCGCAACTGAGCCACAGGGATGTGGTAAATGCAGATATTGCAGGAGCAAATAGCTGCCCTCGCAAACATCGCTCGTCAAACATGCTCGCAGAACGCTTGCACATTCATTATGCACTCCTCGGCTTACTCCAGAGGGGAACTGAAAACACAAAAAAACCGTGGTCTGTCCCTGATTGTTTCCTGATTGTTTCTTCCAGTGCAACACTTACATGGAAACATTAATAATTAAATATCGTGTCCCTTTAATCATTGTTACATGAAGTTTCTGAAATCATAAACACTATCTACCATATTCGGATTTTGTTGAATAATGTCTGCAAAAGCTTTTGAATAGACAAGTGTTACAGGAAGCTTCTTATAAAGTGTATTATTATTCCAATCCATCTTAGTTAGCCCCAACACCCCCATACATGTCTCATGCCATCCTCCAGAGCCTGAGAATCGTCGAAGTAAGACTGGTGAAGGTGTAGGCTTAAGAGCTCCTTCTTTGTAAACATTAAATCTAGGATTATCGACATGAACACCTTGTACGCTACCCTGTGTCCATAACAATGCTTCGTTAATATCTATAGGTAAATAAGTGCCACGTGATACGGGATAGTTATTAGGCTGAGGTGGAGTCTTCATATCGAATCGGATTCCTTTCCAATTGACTCCTTTAATAATTTGTACAAGTTCGACTTCAGTGCCATCACGGAAACTATCCAATGCCCCAAGAATCTCTTCTTCCTTAAATGGTGTATTTTTGTGTACAGTTATTTTCTTAGGAACGCGACCAAAATGGCCTCTTTGATAAATTTCAAGGCTGCGCGAAAGCACAGATTGCATCTCATAATATGAAAGATATGGATTATTATGCCCGTCTTGAGTAAATTCCTTAGCATCATAAGCCACGAACTGGAAACCAGTACCATCCGGATCGAAGACTTGGCTACAGCACGTGCTGTATAGTGTGCCTGCTTCACCTGTCTTCATCGCATAGCTAATACCGATAAATGCTTCGTCACTATTGAGCCCAGTCAATTTCCAGGGGACGCCACCGGCTTTAGCGTAAAGCGCGACACTCAAACCCCACATTACATTTGCACGGCACACCCTATCAAAGCTTGATTGACGAATTATCTGGACCGGAATGTTTGAAGGAGCACAATACGCCTTTAAATAATCATGAAAATTAAAACTTTCCCCTTCAAAACATCCGGCCCAGCTTTCCGGCAGGTAAATAAGGGCAACATCAAAGGTACTTCTTAGTCCCTTCAACTGGGTAATACATTGAAATAGGCCTTTAGCTAATCCAACCTTATCTTGCCGTTGAGCATACTGATCCAAATGAGTTGGAAATTCGAGCGTTAATTGATCTTCGACTTCAGAAATTGGTATTCTGAATAGCTTCTCAAATCCAGGATATTCTGGATAATAGTTTTTCGCGTCTTTCGGCTTTGCTGATTCTTTAAGCTCCTCTATCAAATCCATGAGTTTCGTCATGCCTTGTCGTGGCGCCAGTAAAGCTACCCGTAAACAATTTGGAGCACCAAAACTTAGGCTATAGGGACCGCTTTGTATGAGCCCCATAAGAGGGTGTTTGTTTGACTGGCCACCTGCAAACATCAGCTCTGGTTCAGGAAGGCTTGTATATCCGGAAAGCTCACTATTTGAGATAGTCATGTTAGCAGCCTCCGTGAAAATGCTGTGCGACTACCAATTCGAAAGACGGGATTTTCTGTATCGCCACCATGATCAAATGCTGATAACGAAACCTCGATATCGCGTTTATCTGTATCAAGGATTACCCGTATCCAGGCATTGAGAAGGTCATTGTACTTCTTGTTGTAGCGATCACTTCGGCGCTGATCCATAAAATTGGCGGCGATTATACGAGCTCGTGGTGGCCAAATCCAAATATCTGGATCAATTAGCAACCAGACTTTGTCATCTTTATAATCCACAGAAACTCTAACTGCCTCTGCCCATGAGACTTGCTCTGGTGTTGGATGGTCATCATTAAGTGGAGCAAACAGACCGGTAATGATTCCAGATTCTTTTCCAACAACCTCAAATAGTGGATCGAGACCTCCTTGGTCTTCAGCATGTTGGTCAACTATAAGGAAGGATGAGGCTCGGGTAGTTCGTGTTAGAAGCGATTTTCCGCGGGCTAAGGCGCGGCATAACGCTTCCTCGATAAACCCCTTAATGTGAAGATTTTCCGGCGTACTAATATTCTCAGGTAATTCATGCGGTTCTACTGACGAAAGATCTTCTTTAAAAACACCATCTACTGTTCTTCGTTCACCCCAACATAACACTGTATTAGCTTTGGTTAGTATTAGTTGTCCTTGAGCGTCGACTCTCGCTAGCCGAAGATCATCCCAGTCCTTGGACTTGTTGAACGCGAGTTGCATACATTGTCGTGGCATACCAATGACAGGTAGAGCATTCAGTCGAAGTATAGGTTGACCGGTGCCCCTTTTGGGAAGAGTGATATTTACGGATGCGATATGTGATTTACGAACCTGTGCATCCAATTCCACTGTTTTATCCTCAGTATTTCGCCAGAGTCTTAGCATTAAAGCATCGAAGGTCTCAATCAGCACGTAGTGTGCCTTAACTCCCTTCGAACGTGCTTTGTCTAGTAATTCTTCTACTGCAGGCGGGATTTCTGAGCCCTTTAATATCTGTCCAAAAAAGACCATGAGGAAACGGATTGTTAGTCTCAAGAACAGCATTGAAAAGCTCCATTACACTCTTATCACGGCCACTATATCCTGTGACAATGAATCCAAAACGGTTGCCTGCATTGATCATGCAATCAGCTATAAATGTATTTTGCGTTGCCAGATCTTCAGATAAGTTTTTTAGACTATCGTAGCGGAAATCACCGTGAAGCTTACAGTAGATTGGAAATTCTTCGTTATTCAGAGCTTCTTTAGCAACAGACGAGCCTTCCAGATGATAGGCAGAGAGAGATTGGCCTGAAACTACAGCGACGGCCTTCTCTACGACACTGTCAAAATTAGTAGTGAATGCTATACGGCTAAGACCGGAAGAAAGCATTGCTCCTAACACTCGATTACCAACCGACAAAGTGACGTGCTCTTCTGATAATATTCCTTTTAGGTATTTACGTTGTCTTTCTTTGTCTTCACCAAAGATTTTTTCGAAGTAACTAGTGTACTCATCATCCGCCCATTGCGCGGGAAACCCCTTCGAAGCCATATAAGATTGGATAAGTGCTTTAACTGCCTCGTTCTGAATATCTTGTCTGGATATCTCCTGATTCTCTTCCCTACAGTAATATCGCCTCTTAAGGTCCCATATAACGTCGGTAGCAGTTGGCAGACCGGATGACCTTGATGCTCCTGCTCCAAGAAACAAAGCGAAGTTTTGGGGTCGCGCGCAAAAAATACTTGTCAACTCCACCTGATCCATCATTTCGTATTTTTTAATCAAGCTAAAGCCTCATTCGTCCAATTAAATAAATACAGGTAACAAATGTGAAGCACTGCACTTGCGCTATTACATAAATCTTGCAAATACTCTGGATTGATTCCAGTAATAATGAGGTTACTAATCACTTCCATGAGCACCTATAATTTTAGTTATTTGTTCATGCTAAATCATTTAATGACCATATACAATGCGCTTAGCAAGCTAAGCAACTGATTTTAATCGGTAAAATGGATGTTTCCAGGGATTTAGTGTGGATTTGGGAGTTTTGCCTATCGCGGAAATAACCAGGGCAGGCCACGTTTTTACAGCTATCTAATAGAAATAACAAAAACTCTTACACCAAACTTCAAGATCTCTCGGTAACTGCTCCTTCGTTACTCTAATTTACCTACAACCCTGTAGGCATCCACTACGCTACGCTCTGGTCGAGATGACAAAAATATTCGCGTTTATTTGCGTTCATTCGCGTTTTCTTTTATCAAAATACAATCATCTACCGCTGTATAAGCTCAGCCGTAGTGGTATTGGTCTTATCACCCCTCTGGTACTGAATCGTAATCGTCTCCCCCGCCTGCAACGATTTCAGTATCTTAGAAACATCATGTAAACCCTTAATCGGCTCTTCATTAATCCTTAGGATAATATCCCGTTCCTGCAAACCCGCCTGTTCCGCTGGAGAACCTGGCACCACACCGCCCAGGCGATAGCCTTCTCCCTGGTATGTAAAATCGGGTAT
This sequence comes from Gammaproteobacteria bacterium, assembly GCA_048550535.1. Taxonomy (GTDB): domain Bacteria; phylum Pseudomonadota; class Gammaproteobacteria; order SZUA-229; family SZUA-229; genus CBDULX01. Next base: position 375 of record JBLYYN010000330.1, on the reverse strand, counting down.
TGAGCCCAGGCTGACTTTGCGACTGCGCTTAACTTGATTCTGATTCGGCTGATTATTTAGCAAATTGGTCATCGGCTCAGGCCTTGATGCCAGATACTCAATCACCTGTTGACTGACCTCGGCGATCTTGACCAGACCATCGCCATCGATTTTATCTGGTGTATCGCCGGGGCCATGGTAATCGGTATGCGGTCCCGAAAATAGCTGCACGGCGGGTATGCCTGCTTCATGAAAACTGACCTGATCACTGGCATCCAGTGGCTCCTTGACCATGATGCTGTTAATACCGGTGACAAATCCGATGCCTCGAAAGATGTGCGACCATTCGCTGGCAGACTCTGCACCCAGCACCATTAACGGCTTGTTAAACAATCG
>JBLYYN010000329.1:0-2649 GCA_048550535.1 Gammaproteobacteria bacterium | reverse complement strand
TCGTTTTTTGAATGACTTATGCGATGGCCTGGATGAAGGACGCCTTAACTGGGAAATACGTTTTCGTAAGTATCTTGGTATAGCCGATGATTCTTTAATGCCGGGATTAATCTGGATAAGACTTCTGGTCTTCATCGGACTATGGGGCAGCTTCATCATTTTCACCATGAACATATGGCGACTGAATGACCCATGGCTGACCATCATCAGCGGCTATATCACTGAAGGGTTTGAGATTGGCTCATTAAGAATTACCCCCACGCTGCTCGCAGGTGGCCTACTTGCCCTTGTGGGTTTACTAGGCCTCACCCGCTATGCAAAAAACCATATTATTCCCCATATTTTGCATCACACTAAGCTCGATCATGGCGCAAAGGAAGCCATAACGTCTCTCATCGGTTATGCCGGCGTTGCCATTGCTATCCTGGTGGCATTATCGATTACCGGGGTACAAATGCAAAATATCGCTATAATAGCCGGTGCCTTATCAGTCGGTATAGGCTTTGGTCTGCAAAACATCGTCAATAACTTCATTTCCGGTATGATTCTTCTGTTCGAACGACCTATCCGAAGTGGTGACTGGATTGTCACAGGTGATACCGAAGGATATGTAAAATCAATCAACATCCGATCAACACAGATTGAGACCTTCGATAGAGCAGATGTAATTGTCCCCAATTCAGAGCTGATTACCGCCAAAGTTACTAACTGGATGCTAAGGGATAACTTTGGACGTATTAAAATCCCCATAGGTATCAGCTATGATGCTGATGTCAACAAGGCCCATAAAATACTACTGGATATTGCCAACAAACATCCGATGATTGTAAAAAACAACGTCCGATTGACATCACCTAAGGTACTATTTCGTGAATTTGGTGACAGTGCATTAAACTTTGAATTACGTTGCTTTATATATGATGTGGACCAACGGCTAAATGTGATTAGCGAATTGAATTTCTCAATATTAAAAAAATTCAGAGAAAACAATATCGAAATACCATTCCCTCAACGCGTGATTACCATGAACACTACTCATACTAATGAGGATAACACCAGCCAATAATCACCGGCTGCTCCAGGGAACCACTGATTAAGTCTGGCTGTAGCAGGCTGCGATTAAAGTGTTTTGATTTTCACGAAATAAGGCGGTAGTTATTCTATTGCAAGGAACATCGGAGGAAATCTGGACGCTTTTAGCTCGCATAAAACAATCACCACTTGATCGGAGGTTCCCTGTTTATCGCCCCAGTCATTGCAACAACTAAGGGATAAATTGACTATCTTAGGAAAAATACAGATCCAACTTGACTGCTTATTTTTTCACAAACACCAGCAGGCCGGCTATGATGGCCAGGACACCCTTTACTTCATCATCATAACGAAAGCTTAGAGAAAGCAAATCGGTCAAACCCGTCAAAACCAGCCAGCCACCCAGAAATATCATCCAAAGCTTCATATTTATACCTTAAAATTAGTATTACTATAGAGCGAAATCGCCAGTTATGATAATCCAAGACACATCATTTTTCTTCGCTTAGCTCACAAATTCAAGCAATGATTACGATTAAAAAAAAGCACTGGATATAAACATAAACAGAAACTTGTACATCACTCAATGAGTATATACAAAATAACTAATGGAATTTAGCTGTTTAATACCCGTGATAATTATGGTTAAATATAAGTCACCAGACATATATTCTTCTGGCTGCTGTAGAGGCTTCAAGATGAAAACGTTTCTCTCCCCCATATTTGCTATGGCACTGGCTGCCATATTCATGCAAAATTCAGCTATTGCATCAAATCAGCACAATCTTGGTCAGAATATTTTTGTGTTCCATAAAAAACTGGCCGAAAAAGGCAGTAAATTATCTCAATATAAACTGGCAACCATGTATGAGCTGGGTCTGGGTACAAAACCTGATCTTGAACAGGCATTACACTGGTACACTATTTCATCAGAAAAAGGCCATTCTGCAGCCGCTGACAGATTAACCTATCTACAGATCAAACGTGATGGCTACTCTACTACCAAATACGGAAACTGGCTGGATGAGCTTCGCAGGAAAGTACAGAATAATGATGCAGAATCAATATTTTTACTCGGTCAACTATATCAGCAGGGTATAGGTGTAGACAAAAACCCCAACCAGGCCATTTTACTACTTAAAAAAGCCGGAACTATGGGGTTGATCGAGGCCGATATACAGGTCGAAATTATCGAACAGGAACTGGCAACCCGCAAAAAAAAAATCGTTAAAAAAACCAAAGCCATAACTCAAACATCTAAACCGGCCAAAATACCTAAAGCAAACAGGGCCAAGCAAAACTTGAATGAAGAAAAGCGTCGTCGCTACCAGGCCGCAATGAATAAAATCAAGCTAGAGCAACAGCTACTGGAAGATCAGCAAAAATGGGCTGAAAGCCAGTAAATTCATCACCAGCTTAATTTATCTGCAATGGCTAAAACCTGATCTGACTCATTGTAAATAGCTTTAGATTTAATCTGACAATTCAGCTCCAGGCTGAGTGACTACAAACAGCCTGAAGAACCGGCCGTAAAATCAAAAAAGATTTGCCGCAGAGGCACAGAGTGCACAGAGAAAGCTGTCGTGCTTGTAATAGGGCGTACTTATAAAAACTCTG
>JBLYYN010000328.1:0-2894 GCA_048550535.1 Gammaproteobacteria bacterium | reverse complement strand
TTGGAGAACATACGGCGAAATTCCAGTTCTTCTACCTGCTGTTCCATAGCATCGAGATCGCTGTTGATCTCATTCACGCTATCTTCGTCATCCTCTTCGACCGCCATATCCAGCAGCTCTCGGGCATCGGACAGACCATCACCCAGTTTTTCCAGGATTAATACTATGGCTTCCAGCCGAGCTCGATCCTGCCCTAACTTCTGGGCACGCTCCGGATCATTCCACACATTGGGCTGTTCTAGTTCGCGACAGACTTCGTCCAGTTCTTCTTTCTTGCCATCGAAGTCAAAGATACCCCCTGAGAGACTGACTGCGCTCATCGAGGTCGTTGATTCGGTTAGTGATCGGGTTAATTTCCAGCATGAAGGGGTTCGTGTTCCAGTCAAATTAAGCGCGTTATATTACAACATGACAGGGACTAACCCAAGCTCAACGCTCGGATGTTTTCTTCGCCACATTGTTACGCAGATACACTGGCATAGCGTGAGCCGCATCGACATACTGCCCCTGGCTAAAATCATGGACCGCCAGTTTGGCAATACTGGCGGACTGGGGGTAATAACTGGAATGTATCGCATGCAGAGGCTGTTGAATGCGTGTTATAAGTTGCTGCTCATAAGCCGCCCAACCTGAACCTGCAGCAACCCAATCTTGCTGAGTGGGCACAGGCACCTGTTCAGGTGATATCACCCTTTCTTCACCGGTTAATTTCATCAAGCCCTGATCAAGCTGATACTCCGCCCAGTACACCGCCTCCATTCGGGCATCAATCGCGGTTAATACACAATCGGCCTGATGGTCATCATGCACCGACTGGGCTATGGAGGCCAGGGTCGACACAGGTACTACTGGCAAATCGGCGCCATAGGCCATGCCCTGCACCGCACCTGTGGCGATCCTGACGCCGGTGAACGAGCCTGGCCCACGGCCAAAGGCCAGGGCATCCAGTTGCTGGATGCTGATGCCGGCATCGGCCAGCAGTCCTTCGATCATGGCCAGTATCAGCCGGGTATGTTCCCTGGGCGCCAGTTCGTAGTTCTGGCTGATTTCGCCATCGATATACAGGGCCGCGGAACAGGCTTCGGTGGCGGTATCAAGTGCTAGCAGTTTCATGGACAGACTTCATTTGTTGCTGATAGAACTGGCTGACATCATCCAGTTCTCGGCTCAGGGGCATGGCTGGAAGACTGTTGAGAAACAGTCGCCCATAAGATTTACTGAGCAATCGGGGGTCACCCAGCATGAGTACACCGTAATCGGACATATCCCGAATCAATCGCCCGGTCCCCTGCTTGAGGGCAATCACCGCCTGCGGCAACTGGTAATCCATAAACGGCTGACCACCGGCACTGCGAATGGCATCCAGCCGGGCCTGCATCACCGGATCGCCGGGCGAGGCAAAAGGCAGCTTGTCGATGATGACACAGGACAGGGCTTCCCCCCGTACATCCACGCCCTCCCAGAAACTGCCGGTGCCCAGCAATACCGCATTACCCAGCTGTTTGAATTCCTGTAACAGCAGATGCTTGGGCAGACTACCCTGCACCAGCAGCGGATAATCCAGTGCGGACTCCAGGACAGGCACAGCTTCATTCAGTGCCCGGTAACTGGTAAACAGCACAAAGGCACGACCGCCGCTGGCTTTTAATACGGGTATGGCCTGGTTGAGAAATTCGCGAGTGTAATTGGAACTGGAGGGTTCCGGTAAATTTTTAGGCACATAGAGCAATGCCTGGGTCTGATAATTAAACGGACTGCTCCAGTTACCCTGCTCATAATCCACCAGGCCCAGGCGTTGAGCAAAATGCTCGAAGTCCTTGCCTACCTGTAAGGTTGCTGAGGTGAAAATCCAGCTGCCTTTCAATGACTGTTGATGGCTGCGAAAAATACCGGCGATATCCAGGGGCGTGCTATGCAACACAAAGCCCTGGCTGAAGGTTTCATACCAGTAGATATTGGGCGATTGATTGGGCTGGTCGCTATTTTCCGCTGGCTTGCCGTAATCATCCAGGCTCTGACGTAACAGACTGCAACGTGCATAACATTGCTCCAGACCCTTACTGCGCTCGGCGGCAAGCTCCAGTTGCTCGGCCAGCTCATCCAGGGCATTTTTTAATTCGTCAGTGGCTTTAACCAGCGCCGGTTTATTAATAATTTTATTCCAGGCGTCACGCTGGTTATTAGCACCCAGGGCCAGCCTGAAATCCTGCATGGCTTTTTTTAACTGATCGGCGGCAGCTCGGATTTCCGGCATGTCCGGTGCGTCCTGAACCTGCTCCGCTACCGCATCACTGATCAGGCCATTGATCTGTCGACTGCTGATGCCCTTACCAAAAAATCGTGAGGCCACTTCCGCCAACTGATGAGCTTCATCAATAATAAAGGTCTCGGCACTGGGCAGTAGTTCGCCAAAACCTTCTTCCTTGATGGCCATATCCGCCAGCAATAAATGATGATTAACCACCACCAGATCGGATTCCTGAGCGCCACGCCGGGCTTTGGCCACATGGCAGTCATTCCAGTCCGGACAATCCGAGCCCAGGCAGTTATCCACGGTGGACGTGACCAGCGGCCAGATGCGTGCATCCTCGGTGATTTCCGACATTTCCGCCACATCGCCACTGCGGGTGGATTTGGACCAGGATTTAATACGTTGCAAATGATCCTGGGTTTCACGGGTGAGATAGCCCTGTTCATGGGCCAGCTTCATGCGATGCAGGCACAGGTAATTGGAGCGCCCCTTGAGCAAGGCACTGGATACATCGATTCCCAGCGCCTGTTTTACCATGGGCAAATCGCGGTGAAACAGCTGGTCCTGTAAATGCCGGGTGCCGGTAGAGATGATGGTTTTTTTCCCGGACATCAGGGCTGGAATCAGATAAGCGAAGGTTTTA
>JBLYYN010000327.1:0-7337 GCA_048550535.1 Gammaproteobacteria bacterium | reverse complement strand
TTCTCTGTGTTCTCTGTGTTCTCTGTGTTCTCTGTGTTCTCTGTATTCTCTGTATTCTCTGTGTTCTCTGTGCCTCTGTGGCAAATACTTAAAGTATTAAAAAAAGCCCCGATTATGACATCGGGGCTAACATCGGGGTTATATTACAGGCCAGGTGTAAAGCTATAGTCAAAGGCGTTTGTCCAGTTCGGACACCCATCGTGGATACCGGGCATTCTGCCGGTCGGGCATATGTTGTATAATGCAGCCCGAATTACAGGGTAGCTTGATATATGTCTGATTATCTCCAGCAAATGCAGCGTCGGCGCACATTCGCTATTATTTCTCATCCCGATGCCGGTAAAACCACACTGACAGAAAAGCTGTTATTGTTTGGTGGTGCCATCCAGATGGCGGGTACGGTGAAAGGCCGAAAGGCATCGCGTCATGCCACTTCGGACTGGATGGAGCTGGAAAAACAGCGTGGTATTTCGGTGACTTCATCGGTGATGCAGTTTCCCCATAACAACTGTATTTTCAATCTGCTGGATACCCCCGGCCATGCTGACTTTTCCGAAGATACCTACCGCACCCTGACTGCAGTGGATTCGGCCCTGATGGTGATCGATGCGGCCAAAGGTGTTGAGGAACGCACCATCAAGCTGATGGATGTGTGTCGTTTGCGGGACACTCCAATTCTCACCTTCGTCAATAAAATGGACCGAGAGGCCAGGGATCCGATTGATTTACTGGACGAAGTGGAAACCGTTCTGAATATCCAGTGTGCGCCCATGACCTGGCCCATTGGAATGGGTAAGCAGTTCAAGGGCGTATTTCACCTTTATAACGATTCAGTGCATCTGTTCAGTGCCACCCATGGTGGCAAAATCCAGCAGGGGGATGTGATTCAGGGGCTGGATAATCCAGAGCTGGATCAAAGGCTGGGCAGTATGGCGGCCGATCTGCGCGATGAAATCGAACTGGTGAAAGGTGCCAGTCATGAGTTCGACCTGGAGGCCTATCGCCAGGGTAGACTGACGCCGGTGTTCTTTGGTTCTGCGATTAACAATTTTGGTATAAGAGAACTGCTGAATGCACTGGATGCTTATGCGCCGGTGCCCAAACCACGCGATGCGGGAGCGCGGGTGGTATCCGCCGAGGAAGAAAAATTCACAGGCTTTGTGTTTAAAATACAGGCCAATATGGACCCACAACATCGTGACCGTATTGCTTTCATGCGTATTTGCTCCGGTAAATATGAGAAAGGCATGAAAGTGAAGCATGTGCGTATCAAGAAAGATATTAAATTAAGTGATGCCCTGACCTTCATGGCCTCAGATCGTGGCCATGTAGATGAAGCTTATGCCGGTGATATTATCGGTTTGCATAATCATGGCACTATCCGTATCGGTGATACCTTCACTATGGGTGAAGACCTGGCGTTCAGCGGTATTCCGAATTTTGCACCGGAGTTATTTCGCCGAGCTCAGTTACGCGATCCCTTGAAAATGAAAGCGCTGCAAAAAGGACTGATCCAGCTCTGTGAAGAGGGAGCTACCCAGCTTTATCGTCCAATGACTAATAATGATTTAATTCTCGGGGCCGTGGGTGTATTGCAGTTCGATGTAGTGGCTCATCGATTGAAAAATGAATACGCTGTCGATTGCAGCTTCGAAAATGTGAATGTGACTACTGCCCGCTGGGTGGAATGTGATGATGACAAGATGCTGGCCCAGTTCAAGGAAAAAGCGGCCACTAATCTGGCACTGGATCATGCGGGTGATCTGGTTTATATCGCGCCCACTCGAGTGAACCTGGATATGACCCAGGAGCGCTGGCCTGATATTCGGTTCCTGGCTACCCGTGAACACGGGGTTTATGATTAATTAGCGATTTGCCTGTTGTCAGGTTTTTTTGCAGGTACTGTAAGTTTACTTAGCGGTTGATATTTGAACAGATCGGGTCCCTGTGAATCGATTATGATCTCAAGGCCCAGGTCTGGATAGTTCAGTTGTGTGAGAGTGTCCGTGGCCTTAACTTCGCTGTCGGCCTGTCCGAAGCGTTGCAGGATGCTATCGATATCATAATCGATACTCGGCCTGTAGATGAGGCCGTTGATTACTGTCGAAAGTAAAGCCATCTCAGTGTCCTTATCCAGAAATCCATAATTCTTGTCCATCATGATGTCATACTTGTCTACCAGCGGTTTTAATGTATCAGCATCCAGTGCATAGCTCAGTTCTATACTGGCTATGAAGCCACCGATAATCAGTTCATCATATACGGCTACTAATTTTGCCTGAGAGCCATCCACAATAAGTCGTGTCTCAGGAAAACTGGCCAGAATCTGGTTGGCATCCTGGATAGTGGTTTTACCCAATGTGATGCCAAATACCCGGATATTTTCATTATTGATAATACTGACTTCCCAGGGGGTGCTGTTAAGATCCGAGGGTATTTGTTTTTCACCCATAACCATTATCATGAGAGCAGTACCAATCATTAGTAATATCAGAAATGTTCTATTCATTAATATCAATCTTGTGTAACGTCATTACGACTATTATATTTTTTATTAGAACCGTATCAGCCTATTGTCCAAATGGTGACAGATGCGATATGGCAGTTCATCCCAGTAATGGATATCACGGCGTGGGTGATATTATCCAGTACAACATCTGCTTTTGAGGCCTGGTTCACGCTTTCCCGCTGAGTACGGACTACGGCGATTGGCTACTGTGTATAAATCTGTTCACATCCTGATTGTAATTTCTGTATGATTTGACTGGCATTGCAGACCACAGTGGCGGAGTCAATTTTTTATTCCACTCGCTGTTTTACTATAGTGGATTCAGTTCACGCAGTATTGGTTAAATCCTGCTGCAGGTTTAGCTGCATGTTATATAGAATTACAGCAGCAAACATAAACAATAATATCAGTACAATGGTCATAGTATCGACCAGCTGTCTGGCCGACACGTATTGCTTAACTTATTGAAAAATATGGAATAATGCTATTATTTGAGTGCTGGGGACTTCAGCTAATACCATACTTCATGTTTATCGCAATTGTTTTACTGAATTTTATATAAGCTATTTATAGCATATATAAAAACTTTGTCTTGCAGGGGAAGGGGATGCTAAAAAACAAATCAGTACTGGCCTGGGCTTTTTATGACTGGGCTAATTCTGTGTTTGCGACCGTAGTTATAGCGGGTCTGTTTCCCGTGGTATTCAAACAATACTGGGCATCCAGCCTGGAGGCAGATGAAAGCACATTCTGGTTAGGTGCGGCCAATTCCACTGCCAGTTTACTGATAGTGGTGTTAGCGCCATTGTTAGGTGCTATTGCCGACTGTGCCGGTATACGCAAGCGAATGTTGATAGTGTTTATGACGCTGGGTGTGGTGTCTACCGGATTGCTGTTCCCGCTGGAATCTGGTTACTGGTGGTTGGCGCTGGTGTTTTATGTACTGGGTACACTGGGTTTTATGGGCGCTAATATTTTCTATGATGCCATGTTACTGGATGTAAGCAAGGGCCACCATGTAGACAGGGTTTCCGGTTTTGGTTTTGGCATGGGCTATCTTGGCGGTGGTCTGTTACTGGCTTTCAGCATTTTTATGTCTCAGTCCTTTGTTAGTTTTGGTTTTGCTGAGTCTATTGATGCCGTATTGTTTTCATTTTTACTGGCTGCACTATGGTGGTGGTTATTTACCATACCACTTATGATTTGGGTTAAAGAATCATCGGCAATTTCCAGTTTCAGTATGGGCCATGTGTTCTCTGAAACAGCGAATACTCTGAAAACAGTACTCAGAAATCCACAAATTCGTCTGTTTTTATTCGCTTACTGGATATATATCGATGGTGTGGATACCATCATTCGAATGGCTGTGGACTATGGCCTTGCTCTGGGCTTTGGTGCAGATGATCTGATCCTGGCCCTGTTAATTACCCAGTTTGTCGGTTTTCCTGCAGCCATTATCTATACTTATATAGGAGACAAAATCGGTACCAGACTGGCGTTGCTGGCAGGTATATTCATTTATGGTCTGATCACCTTGCTGGGCTATTCTATGACTTCAGTCAGTGAGTTTTATTTTCTGGCCATTTTAATTGGCTTCGTTCAGGGTGGTGTGCAGGCACTGAGTCGATCATTTTATGCACGCATGATTCCACCCGACCGAGCGGCCGAATACTTTGGTGTATACAATATGATGGGTAAAGCAGCGGCGGTACTAGGTCCACTAATAATGGGAGGCGTTACATTATTAACCGGAAATCACCGCTATGCAATTTTATCCATCTGTGTCTTATTCGTAGTTGGTTTTGTGCTACTGGCTATGGTGAAATCACCTGATGAGCAACAAGTTTAAACAGGAAATCCCATAACGATCCATGAGAAATACATGCTGGCCGTAATTATTTCAATTTATACTGAAGATTGCAGATGCATAGTGGTTGATGGTGATCAGTTCGAATCAAGTCCAAATACATAGGCCATCTTATGCTAAATACAGACAGACTTATTCAAAGGTTCCATAGTCATGGATGTGCTGAAAGCTCGTGATACTTTTTACCGCTGGAGTGAAATATGCCTTGAGAGGTATTTGTCCGGGCTGACCGAGCAACAGAAATTTTCCTTTCGGTTGATCCCTTTGATTTTTCAGACCAATCATCACATGCTTCCTGCTTATGTGAGTGCCGACACCGCCGCTGGTATTTATGGTTATAAACCCGATAAGCAATTGTTGCGTGATGCGAGGAAAATCAATCATCGATTTTCCTATGACCTGAAAAGGCCCCTAAAAAATACGCTTATTGAGGCACTGTACCTGAAATTCAGTGTGCTTGATGATTCAGTACAGCTGATTCTTATTCACAGGCCAGATATCGAAGAGCAACAAAAACAGCAATTGGATAGCAAAATGAGTCGCTTGATTCACTGGCTTGAAACCGAGCAATTGCATATTACAGGATGGGTGCTCACTGCCCAGAAACTGGCTTTAGTACTGGATAACAATGCAGTATCAGGGCTTCAGTCTGCAATTTCAAATATTGATAGTTTTTATTTTGAAAGTATTCTATTGGCGGGTAAATATCCACTGTGGTGGTTAATTCCACCTGGGTCGGATAACAATTACAACAAAATGGTGCAACATATAGAACATGCTCATTATGTGGATGATCGTGAATATATCGATTTTGGACCGGCATCTGAATTCAAAATAAATAAATTTCTAATTTCGGTAAAAAGATTAATGCGGCAGGGATATGCTGATGATTCTATTTTATTTCGCTATTGCCTGACCTGGCAGGCTATGCGCATGAAGCGTACGTGCCTGTTGAGTGCGGCATTGAAAGCTGAGGTTTTTGATGAGCAGAAAGAATTGCAGTTATTAAGTATTAACCAGGTATATATTCAGACTATGCATCAAATAGTGAGAACATTATTTGGTCAGGATGAATGGAAGAAAATTTGTGATCTCTATGGCCTGATGATCGGCTTTGCCGATACTAAGATGTTGCCTCTGTTGGTTGAGTTGTCCGGGAAAGAAGTGGATAAAAATGCTCTGTTTAATAATCCTGAAAAGAATCTGGCACTATTCATGGATGCTAAACAGGGATTACAGACATTTGTTACTGCAGCTGCGAGCAGAGTTATTGAGCAATTAACTAAGCTGGATTTACAGGAAGACGATATTGAATTATTAACGCAGGTGCTTGAACTATATCATCGCCAGTACAACACTGCTGATCTGGTGACAATTATTAATCAGCGAAATATTTCTAGCATAAGTCAGGATAAAATTTTAATCAGGGAGTTGGCTTCGCAACATGATATTAGTTACTGGGTGCTGGTTATACAGGACGAACAGGGAGATAAACGAGTGCTGCACCGGCTAAAAAGCCTGCTTGCGCTAATCGCCTGGGCCTGGCTCAATCGAATTATTGATCAGAACACCCAGGTATCGATTGATTGTCCGGGTTATCAGGTGAAACAGATAGAGGTGCGTTATGCTTTAGAAACACTGGTTGCACAGTTATCCGATGACTATTGGCAACATATAAAGCAACACCAGGGCGATGAGCCTGACCGGGCCTCGAAGTCACTGATATTCGTTCGTTTGGTTTCAGCAGCTGAAGATAAGTTAATAGTTAACAGTGAAGTGCCTCATCAGGATAATGTATCCGGACAAATATTGTTATTTGAGCAGCTGCTGGTAAATCGTTGGGGAGAGGTACACTATCGACTGTTTTATGGTGATGAGGGTATTGTTAGCTGTTTTTGTGACTGGCTGAATAATGTGAATCTGGATGATGAGCATATCAGGGAATACTTCAAACTGTATTCGTATTCATCAGGTGAAACTAATTACCATGTGCAACAGTTAGCAGATATCTTTGATGAGATGATTGGTTTTTTTGTGCAACATGGTGATCAGGTTGCCAGTTATATCCTTAATATGGGGATTAATTATTTTGTTATTAGTCAGCAGCAAGGAAAATACAGTTATCAGAAAATTGCTGGTGAACTTGCCGTTTATCAATATCTGGAACAGGATATCAATACATTTAAGTCAGTTGGCATACATAAGCATGTTTTGTCTGAAACACCTCTGGTCATGTTGTATGGAAAAAATCGTAAGGGTCGTGTCCAGTTATGTTTTCAGGGTGTTCAGGGACAGTATGATATTTGGATAGTGGATGAACGAGGTTCGCTCTGGCACAGTAAGCAAGACATCATGGATTTCGAACAGCTAATTTCACACTGGTTGCTGTTTATTCGGAACACTGTCAACCAGTATCAGAAAGCCGACATCGCTGTACCAGGTTTCGAGTTATTCTATGCTGAACCCAGGGCTGCTGGTGGATTCAAGTTGAGCAAGGTAAATACCGAGGGTATCAGTGTTAAGCTGTCAGAGTCTCTATCGGTGAATTGTCGGGACCTGGTGAAAGGTGAGGAATTGAGTTTGCAGATAGCTGATGCCGGGTTCGATTATCTTGAGTATGGGGACAATGCTATGGATCAGTGCGCGGATTATATCCTCCGGAATGCTCCGCATACAGCTACTCTGGTCACTGACATTGGACTGAGCAATATCTCACCTGGATCAAACAGTGCCAGGGAAATACAGTTTGTGCATTTCCTTAAACTAAAGCGACGAGTTGAATTCGAGCTAAGGCAGTTATTGTCTGAGCCTGAGATGTAATGGTTCAAACCTGATCTGACAATTCAGGTCTGGGCTGAGTGACTCCAAACACCCTGAAGCAGACGTAAAATCAAAAAAGATTTGCCGCAGAGTCACAGAGTGCACAGAGAAAACTGTCGTGCTTGTAATAGGGCGTACTTA
>JBLYYN010000326.1:0-11880 GCA_048550535.1 Gammaproteobacteria bacterium | reverse complement strand
GTCGGAAGTCGGAAGTCGGAAGTCGGAAGTCGGAAGTCGGAAGTCGGAAGTCGGAAGTCGGAAGTCGGAAGTCGGAAGTCGGAAGTCGGAAGTCAAAAACGCTAATTCACCAGGTGAATTAGTCAACAATCTTCTCTTTGACTTATGACTTAAGACTTAAGACTTAAAACCTCGTTTATATAAAATTAAACAAATTCAGGTTCTGCACCTGCACAAAGGTCTGCTGGGCCACCTGCAGTGCGGTGGTCTGGAAATTGAGGTTGCTGATGGCTTCGGCGTAATCCAGGTCTTTGATGTCTGATCGAACACTCTGTAAATGCACCTTCTTGGCTTCGTTATCGTCCAGCTGGCTGTCGATGGAATTCAAACGGCCACCAATACTGGTGTGGACTCCGATAATTTTATCCATGGCCCGATCGATATTGTTCAGCGCATTATCTATTTGTTGTGACAGGTGAGACCTGTGTGCTGCTCCTGATGCGAAGTTGACACTATCCCCCACAATTGAAGCATCGAGGGTATTGCTGGTGGCCGTGGTATTGCCACCACCGGTGACAGTCATCAGCGCATCGGTTGTTGGGTCGACAAAATTATCCACCACAAGGCTGTTCACTGTCACCCCTGTAGCACCGTCGCTGCGAAACTCGATTTCATCGGTAACCGTGTTATGCCAGAAGGTCATGCTGACCCCTGGTGTGGTGCCATTGATGGTATAAGAACCATCCGGATTGGCGGGCCCTGCCACCAGAGCAATGGAAGCGATAATATCCGTAGCGACTTCGTTGTTGGTGGGCGTGGGCGCATTCACTGTCACATTGATGGGGGCTATGCCATCAAATGTAAGATCAAAGCTGATATTCTCACCGGCCGCAAATCCATTAGCAATGAAATCACCGCCGATAACGCCTCTAACATCTCCTATTTCAGGGGCCTCCAGCACACTGGCTAAATCGCTCAGGCTGGAAAATATATCCTGATTGCGACTGGCTTTAACAGCAAAACTATCACCTGCCGCCGGTGTACCGGAAATTTCCACTTCTATGCCGTTGAAGGCGATCACATTACCCTCGTTATAGGCTTGTGCCGTTAACACGGTGGCACCTGTGGTGTTGTTTACTACATCGTAGGTATCCGCTGGATTATCAAAACTAATGGTGAAATCATGGGCGCTGTATGCCGTTTTATCCTGTACTGTTCCGGTGGATATACGACCGCTACCGCCGTTAGTACTGTGGGCATCTACCGTGAAAGTGCCATTACCCTGACGAATTAACTGGAACACTTCCGCCCCTGAATCATTGGCCACCACCTGACGATTTGATCCGACCTGTATAGCCATCTGACCTTCATCACCATTATAAAAATAATTACCCAGGCCATCGGTGGTAAAGGCCTGGGTTTTGGACTGGAACCCTGAAAACAGATAGTCCCCACTCTCGTCCTTGGTATTGGCGTAGTCGAACAGCTCATTGATTCTTTCACGGATTTCAGCGGCAATGGCCCGCTCAGACTGCAAATCATTGACGGCGGTATTGGCCGCCTGAATACTCAACTCACGTATTCTTTGTAGTACATTGTTGGAACTGATGAGTGTGGATTCTTCCAGGTTCAAACGTTGAGTCGCATAATTAGCGTTTTCTTCATACTGGCTGATTTGAGAAATGACTTCATTCAAATCCAGCACTCTTGATGCCGCATTGGGATTATCCGATGGCACTGAATATTTCTCTCCACGGGACAACTGGTTTTGCACATCCACCAGTTTGGCCTGCTGCTCAAGCATGTTCTGGACACCCTGCATATGAATCAAGTTAGTCGATACGCGCATAATGCTTAACCTATACCGAATCCAGCAATGACTGGAACAGCTGTTGAGATGTTTGAATAATTCGGGACAGGGCCTGATAAGCCTGCTGGAAACGAATCAGGTCTGCAGCTTCTTCATCCAGATTGACACCGGATACCATTTCCCGTTCCTCTATTGCAGCACCCAACAAATTTTCTTCTACCTGGAGATTAATTTTAATCTGTTGAGTAACTGTGCCCACCTGAGTCGTCAATGTATTGTAGGCATGCTGATAGGTTGATGTATTACTGTCCATAAAAGGCGTATTCTGCAAAGCCACCAGCAACAAGGCATTACGGTTGTCCGTAGCTGCACCGGTATTTTGTCGCACGGTTAGTGTGTCACCCAGCTCTGGATTACCGGTTATCTGAACCTGCCAGCCATTCTGGCTCACCAGCATACCTTCTGTGTAAACCACATCATTTTGTAAAACACTGCCCGTGGCCCGGTCTACCACATCGAATGTGTTTGATGGATTCGCAGCATCGAAAACAATATCTACCGTTCTCAATACATCACCGTCGGTGATATCGGTTACTGTAGCCTGTGAAATACTGATGTTACCGAGATTGGCCGGCGTAGAACTGGAACGCAGTGGGGATGCTGCCACTATATCAGCGGGATCGCTAATCAGACTTTGAAAACTGAGCGCCCCTAATCGGCTCGGGCGTAAATAGAATGAGTCACCGACGTTGGCAATTCCGCCGAGAGTGATGCTCATACCATCCACATTAAACGGGCCTGCACCGGATGCCACGGTGGTGTTATCACTCAGGCGTAGCACATTGTAATTAGCACCATCATAATCGATCTGATAATCAGATACGGTGAGCTGAGTAATATCCGTAATGGAAAAATTCACCACACCGCTACCCGTATTACCCAGGTTGGGAAAAGTACCGTTACTGGGGCCCCGATAAGTGACGGTATTGGTGGCATTTATAAAAGCAGTATCCACTTGAGTACTACTGGACCCGATGAGACGAGTTTGCATCACCAGATCATCGGCAGTGCCATCGGTTAATCCGGAAATCTGTAAATTATTAACTGTGGCACTGGGACCACCGGTGGTTTCAAATTCAATGAACGAGCCATCCAGGTTATTGGCGCTTTGCAGGCGAAAAGTCATGCTCACACCTGTAGTAGTTCCAGGAACCGTGTATGAACCATCCGGATTCGCAGCCACCGCTGCAGCAGTACCTATAGCATCAAGTATATTCTGTGCAATCACATCATTAGTATCAGCCGGAGCGATAGCTGGCACATTAACCGCCAGCGACACACCATCAAAATCCAGCTGAAAACTCACCGCGTCAGCATCATCAAAACCATTGGCACGATAATCGGCGCCGAATATCCCCTGCAGGTTTCCAGTACCCACCGTACTGAAAAAGTTAGTACCCAGATCACCATTCAGGTCATAGCCCTTAATATTCTGGGCATTGAAAGTTTCGGATAATGCGATGGCCATACGTCCCAGTCGGTTTTGCGCGTCATCCAGCATGGTATTGCTGAAATCCAGCAAGCCCCCTACTTCTCCGCCGTTTAAGGTATTGGTGATATCCACACTACCACTGGAGCTTTGTAGTAATACCGAACGACGATCAGGTTGTGCGCTGTCGGCGGTCACGGCCAGAGTCAAAACATTTGCACCACTTATCAGTAATTGCCCGGTTCCGATTAACACATTTAAGGTGCCATCGTTCTGTACCACCGTGTTCACGGAAACTTTTTCCGATAACTGCTTGAGTAACTGATCACGTTGATCGAGTAAATCCGGTGGCTGGTAATCGACACTACTGACTTTGTTAATGGCTTCATTAATCCGGGCAATTTCCTGGGCAATGGAATTGATATCGGTAACCACAAAGTTCAACTGATTATCCACTTCCTGTTGTAGATCGAGTAAATTATTGGACAATGAGCTAAACCGCTGTTGCAGGTTTTCTGCTCGCTCTATCAGACCGATTCTGGGTGCGGTTGAGGATGGATCATTGGATACGTCACTCAATGCCGAAAAAAAACTTTCTAAGGCGGGTATTAAATTACCCTGTTCATCGGCTATCAGGTTTTCGGTTCGGATAGCGAAAGATTCGAACATCGATAATCTTGAACTGGAGGAGGAAAAGTCACGAATACTTTCGATGACAAAGCTATCAAAAATTCGACTGACATTGGAAATATCGACGCCCTGACCAATCTGGTTTGAGCCAAACTGTTGAGGCGGGCGCGCACTCAGCTCCACTCGCTGACGACTATAACCCTCGGTCCCCACATTGGAAATATTATGGGATGTAGTTGCCAGAGCGGTTTGATAAGCCCTGAGTCCACTTAGGCTGGTGTTAAGGATATCAGCCATGTTTGCCTCTCTATTAGCCGGTTATCGATACACAGATTTCCGGGGCTTCATTAAGTTAGCGGCGGATTTGAAGTATTCTTTAATCCGCTCAGGCGTTTATTTAACAATTCACTGTTCTGGATACGCTCGATTTTGCTGGCATAATCCGGGTCGGTGGCATAACCGGCCTCCTGCAGTGACTCGACATAGCCATCATTACCCGACTTTTGCAGTGCCGACTGATAACGAGGACTGGACTGAATAAAGTCCACATAGTCCTCAAAGGCTTCGGCCACACAGTCATAGGCACGGAACTGGGCTTTTTCTCTTTGCATGGTTCCGTCATGAAATTCCAGCGTAGATACGGATACCCGATCACCCTGCCAGCGATGGTCCGCCTTGATACCAAACAGGCTAAAGCTGTTATTACCCTCGGCGGAACGTCGTACATGTTCACCCCAACCGGTTTCCAGTACGGATTGCGCCACCAGCACCTCTGGATCGACACCCAGTTGCTCACCGGCTCTCACCGCGTGGGGCCAGATGGTACGTACATAGGTATCGCCGGAATCCCAGTCATTGGCCAGCTGATGTGGATTGTGTGAGCCAACGGCTTTATCTATAGGAGCAGAAACCGATTGCGCCGGCATAGTTTTTTTCCGGACATGTTCAAGGCTGGATTGTGCTGTCTGAAGGGATGAATCTTTGCCCTGCTGCTGACCCAGTTGGCGAGCAATCACTGCAGCTAAGCCTATACCATCACCCGAGGCAATATTTAAACTTAATTGTTTATCATACATATCCTGGTACATCCTCGTTTTATCATCGCCAAACAAGCCACCTTCCGGGATGGAATCGCGCATGGTTTTCAGCATCATTTGTATAAATAGCGATTCAAACTGTTTGGCAACAGTAGTTACCGATTCGTCACTGTTTTCATGTGCCTGTCGACGCATCTCTGCGTACTGGCTGAAATTAGTGTATAAATCCGGTTGCTGAATCATATTCAATAAGCTGTGGCTTTAGATCACAATCAACTCGGCAGTCAATGAACCCGCCTGTTTAAGCGCTTCCAGTATCGCGACTATATCCCCTGGAGCTGCACCCACCTGGTTTACCGCCTGTACAATTTCATTCAGCGAAACACCGGGCGCGAACATAAACATGCTGCTTTCTTCCTGCTCCACATCAATCTGGGTTTGAGGTACCACCACCGTTTGTCCATCGCCCAGCGGATTAGGCTGACTCACCTGCAGTGATTCGCTGATGGTGACGGTCAAACTACCATGGCTGACCGCAGCCGGTCTGACCCGCACGTTTGCACTGATCACCACGGTCCCGGTTCGTGAATTCACAATGATTCTTGCCGGCGCCTCGGCTTCTTCAATTTCCAGGTTTTCCAGAAATGACACAAATTCCACTTTCTGGCTGGTGGTCGGCGGGGTTAGTACCTGGACGGATACGGCATCAAGTGCATGAGCACTGTCTGGTCCCAGCACTTTATTAATGGCTTCAACCACTCGTTTGGCCGTGGTGAAATCACTGCGATGCAGGTTAAGCACCAGTTTTTGCATATTGGCAAAAGGATTGGGTACTTCCCGTTCCACTGTAGCACCATTGGGAATACGACCAACACTGGGTATATTGACGCTGACTTTGGAGCCATCACTACCGGAAATACCAAAGCCCCCGACAATCAGGTTACCCTGGGCCACCGCATAAACTTGACCATCGGCAGCAAATAAAGGTGCCATTAACAGACTGCCACCACGCAGACTTTTGGCATTACCCAGTGATGAAACGGTGATATCGATGGTTTGTCCCTGTTTGCTAAACGCAGGCAGATCAGTATGAATGGACACGGCGGCAACATTTTTCAGCTGCGGATTGTCGCCAGGCGGCATGGTTATGCCGTATTGCTTAAGCATGTTCTTGAAGCTTTGCACAGTGAATGGGGTTTGACTGGTCTGGTCACCGGAACCATCCAGACCTACTACCAGACCATAACCCACCAGCTGATTGCTACGCACCCCGGCAATAGAGGCAAGATCCTTTATGCGTTGAGCCTGGGCAGTGCCTGCTAATAACAGCAGTAAAAAACTTGCGCTAAACAAACTTCGCCAAAACATTGCCACTCTCCAGAGTTTTATTAAGCTTTCGAGTATTAATGCAATTCGGGGGCCAATGTTGTACCAGACTGAACCAGGCTGACACTTGAAAAGATTTGTTCTGGAATTAACAGAGAGATTGTTAATAAGAAGTTGTAAGTTACAAGTCGTAAGTCAAAAGCTTATAACTTGTAACTTAAAACTTGTAACTTAAAACTCGTATTAAAACGGCCACCACTCACTGCTTAAGAAACGACTGAACCAGCCCTGCCGGTTACTGTCGGCGACAAAGCCTTCACCACTGTAGGCAATTTGTGCATCAGCCAGTTTGCTGGACGAAATCGTATTATCCGACAGTACATCCTGTGGCCGAATCACACCCGCAACCCGGATGTATTCCTTACCCTGGTTCAGGGTAAACCATTTTTCACCCTGCACGACAAGGTTTCCATTTTGCAGAACATCCACCACTGTGACGGTAATCTCACCACTTAAACTGTTACTCTGGCTACTATCCCCTTCACCATCAAATTCCCGGGTTGGCGACATGCTAAAATCCCATAGCTGGTTTCCATTATGCGTAGGTGAGGTACCAAATATGCTGGGTATATCGATACTCACTTCATCATCCTTCTTGGTTGAAGTAGCAGCAGTTTTGCTGGCACTGGTACTTTCTTCCAGAATGATGGTCAGGATATCGCCTACTCGATGTGGCTTGGGATCTTCAAATAATTTTATAGCCCGCCCCTGAAATAGTGAACCGCTGGATAGACCTTCCGGTAGTGGTGCCACCGGGCGAACCAGTGGTTTGAAATCAGCCAGTTCCGGTGGATTGCTGGCACAGGCTGATAACAGCATGCTGAATATCACTGCTATTACACCGGCTTGTTTTTTATGCTTAAACATACTTCACCTGTATCCTGTCAACTCAAGTACTAGAGATTATTACTGACATATTGCAGCATCTGATCCGTGGTTGAGATGACCTTGGAGTTCATTTCATAGGCTCGTTGGGTTTCGATCATATTCACCAGTTCTTCCACCACGTTTACATTGGAGCTTTCCAGGGCACCACTGGTTACTGCCCCCAAACCATTCAAACTTGGAGTACCAGTTTGTGGTGAACCACTGGATGCTGTTTCCAGAAACTGATTATTTCCAATCGGCTGCAAGCCGGTTGGATTCACAAAATCTACCGTTTGTATATTGCCAACCTGGGTTGGCAAAGTGGCACCTCCAGCCAGAACCGTCACCACGCCATCTTCACCAATGGTAATACTCTGGGCATTGGAAGGAATGTTAATAGTCGGTTGTAATGGATAACCGCTGGCGGTGACCACCTGACCATTGGAATCGATCTGGAACGAACCATCTCGAGTATAAGCAATGGCACCGTCGGGTTTTAATATCTGAAAAAAACCACGACCCTGGATAGCGATATCCAGTGGATTGCCGGTTTGTATAAAATTACCCTGAGTGTGAAGTTTTTCAGTGGCCACTATTTTTACACCCGTGCCTGTATACATACCAGAAGGCAAGCGGGTATCTTCCGATGATTGGCCACCAGACTGTCTAATGTTCTGGTACATAAGATCCTGGAATACGGCCTGGTCTCGTTTAAAACCATTGGTATTCACATTGGCTAAATTATTGGAGATCACCGTCAAACGGGTTTGTTGTGCATCGAGTCCGGTTTTTGATGTCCAAAGCGCAGGATTCATAATTCTTCTCCGTTCAATTAACTGCCACGTAACAATCGGGCAGACACTTCATCATTTTCTTTTGCAGTACCCATCAACTTCACATTGGCTTCATATTGACGTGCAATCTGTATAAGACCAATCAATTCCGACACTGCATTCACATTACTTTGTTCCAGTACACCGGAAGCCAAAGTGACGCCAGCAGAAGGAGGTACTAGCTGACCATCAAGGCTATGCATTAATCCTTCAGGACCTTTCTCAATTTGGTCTTTGCCGAGATTAACCAGTTTGATGCGATCAACAACGGCCAGGCTTTCAGAGGTCTGCCCAATAGCAATCATGCTAATAGAACCATCGGCACCGATTTCAATTTTTTGTGCCTGAGGAATAACGATGGGGCCGGAATTTCCAATGACTGCAAAACCGGCACCCGTAGTTAAACGTCCACTCGCGTCCAGCCGTAAATCACCGGCCCGGGTATAAGCTTCATTACCATCACTGCCTTGAACGGCTATCCAGCCATCACCCTGAACCGCCACATCGAGTTCACGGTCGGTAGTGGCATAGTTTCCCGGGAGTAAATTATTACCTTCCGATTGCAACTGGCTGTAAACCCGGGTGTTGTAACCCGGGCCTGCTACATGCCAGTTGGTAAAGCTGTCCAGATCAGCCTTAAAGCCAACGGTGCTGGCATTCGCCAGATTGTGGCTAATGCTGTTCTGTGCCTGCATGGCCTGCTTGGCACCGTTCATGGCTATAAAAAGCATTTTATCCATCACGTTTACCCGTTTTTCATTCTTAAGTTTTTAGCATTAACGAATATTGATAACGGTTTGAGTAATTGCATTCGCCGTTTCAATGGATTTTGAGTTGGCCTGGAAATTACGTTGTGCGGTAATCAGCTTCACCAGTTCAGCTGTCAAATCCACATTGGAGGTTTCCAGGGCACCGGTTTGCAGTAAGCCAAAATTCCCGGTTCCGGCTTCACCTGCCACCGCAGCGCCCGATTCTGTGGTTTCCACCCAGGCGGTATCACCGGTTTGTTTCAAGCCCTGTGGGTTATCAAAACGTACCAGTGCTATCTTACCTAATGGGGTAATCTGACCATTGGTAAAACTGGCCCGGACCAGTCCTTCATCATCGATCTCAATACCGCTCAGACGACCGGTAGAAAATCCATCCTGACTTAAAGACTGTATAAAGAAATCACCCTGAGCTTCCTGGGTCAGATTATTACCCTGTGAGCGATAATCGATGGTGATGTTCATCTGTGCCGCACCATTTAACGGATCGACAGGGTCATAAACAATAGCACCGGCATCCGTTGAATTAGTCCCATCGAGTGTGCCCGCTGCATCAAAATCCAGCTGTTCCGCTGCGGCCGCATTAGTGGATACCATGGTGATGCCATCCAGGGTTGCTCTAACGTCCCAGGTATTATTCAGATCATTGGTCATCACAAAATACATGGTCATGATGTGTGAATTACCCTGGGAATCGAACACCGTAGCCGATGTTGAATGATGGTAATTATTAGGATTGGGCGTTTGTGGCACGGCCAGATCCGCATCCAGACCTGCCACGGCTATAGCCGGTGTAATACCCGCAGGTAAATTCATATTAATGTTGACGGTTGACGATGCCTGAGGTGTACCAATATTATTGGGCACCTGCAAAGGCACGGTGCCGGTTAAACTGGTAGTGGTGGCAGCACCCGTGGTGTCCACCGGAAACACCTGTAATAACTGGCCGGCGCTATTGACAATAAAACCATTCTGATCCACCTGAAAAGCACCGGCACGGGTAAAGGTTAAATCGTTACTGGACTGATTCTGCCGCATGATATAAAAACCTTCGCCACTAACGGCAATATCCAGCGTGTTTTCAGTAAATTCCAGATTTCCCTGACCAAACTGTTGCGACACACTGGCCAGAGCGACACCACCACCGATCGCATTGGCGGTGGTACCCAGGGGTGATGCTGCATAAATATCGGCAAACTCGGCCCGGGATTCCTTGAAACCAATGGTGCCCACATTCGCGATATTATTACTGGTGACTGACAGATCCGAAGATGCTGCGTTTAATCCACTCAGTGCAATATTAAATGACATTTTTCTCTCTCCTCGAGCCTTAAAGAATTTGATTGACCTGGCTGAAACCCACCTGACCCAGATTAGACAGTTCCACCTGCATTTCCTGACCCGGTCCCGCCAGAGTCAGGCTGACAACCTGTGCCAGCACCTGTGGTGCCAACGAATCCGTAGCGCCACCATTAGTGGCTTCAATAGAAATGCGATATCGCCCCGGAGGCGCTTTCAGTCCATCCAATGTAGTGCCGTCCCAGCCAAACTGAACCTGACCGGACGACTGTCTTCCCAGATCCACCTGTCCGATCAGGGCGCCGGTGTTATCGTGAATATTAGCGGTGACATTCTCTGCACTGCCATCCAGCTCAGCGGCCCCGTATAAAAATCCATCTTGCGGCAGATATCCCTGATCTGAATCCACCAGTACATGATGCCCAATCAAATTTGATGCCTGCAATGCCTGGCTGGATTGTAAACTGGTCGCCAGGTTTTCAAATGAATCCAGTAACTCATTAACACCGTTGACGGTGCCGAACTGTGCGATCTGTGACAAAAATTCACCGTTATCCATGGGTTCAAATGGGTCCTGGTTAGTGAGCTGTGTCGTCATCAAATCCAGAAATGCATCCTGACCCAGTTCAGTACGATCCTCAGCACTGTTATTGGATGACGAAGTTGTAATTCCAGAAATACCGCTGTATGGATTAATTTCCATCATTCACCTCATGACCTGCCGAGTTGCAGGGTTCTTAACAGTAATTCCCGAGCTGTCGATATCACTTCAACATTATTTTGATAACTGCGCGAAGCGGAAATCATGTCAGCCATTTCTTCCACAGCATTGATCCCGGGGCTGAATACATAACCCTCTTCATTAGCCATTGGATGCCCGGGCATATAATGGGGCATGGCAGGTGTATCGCTCTCCACCAGTCCCGATACTTTTACCGTTGCAGAAGATTCACCACCCGCCACCTGGTTTAATACGGTTTCGAATACGGGATGACGAGCCTTGTAAACATCATCTGGATTACTGGCCATGGTTTCTGCATTGGCCAGATTACTGGCTACCGTATTCAGCCTGAGCATTTGTGCGCTCATTCCGGAACCGGCTACATCGAATATTTTAAATACTGACATCATCTATGCCCCTCTATCATTCACCCTTGAATGCACTCACCAGACCACTGATGCGACGCGACAAAATCGTCAATGTGGTCTGATAACGAATATTGTTTTCAGCAAATGCCGCCTGTTCTTTCTGCATATCCACCGTATTACCATCGGCCGAACTTTGATCCGGCACACGGAACTTAAGATGTTCACTATAAGGTTCTGTGGATAGCGCCATATGCCCTGGCTGGGTTACTGCCAGATTAACCTGGTCGGTTTGTACCTGACGTAATGCGGAATCGAAATCTATATCTCGAGCCTTGTACTGCGGGGTATCCGCATTAGCAATGTTTTCCGCCAGCAAACGGGTGCGACGTTCGAACAACAACAGCGCGTCGTCATGAACTCCAAATGCTTTGTCAAAGTTAATCGGCATGGTTTTCCCCTGTGCTGCAGGTAGAAATGCAAAGCCCATGCCAAAACATTTATTTATTATTTTTCAACGACTTAAAAATATCAGTAGGTATTGGAGGAAACCTGAGTGGCAATATTTTGCCGCAGGTGGCAAAAAAAATAGTTATAAGTTGTAAGTCTGAAGTCTGAAGTCTGAAGTCTGAAGTCTGAAGTCTGAAGTCTGAAGTCTGAAGTCTGAAGTCTGAAGTCTGAAGTCTGAAGTCTGAAG
>JBLYYN010000325.1:0-4752 GCA_048550535.1 Gammaproteobacteria bacterium | reverse complement strand
GTGCCGTTGCCGAGGGATCTTAAACGCCAAGGGCCAGCACCACCGACATTCCTTCCTTACCGTCATGCCGGCATCCAGTAAACCCTTCTCGTCATGCCTAAATGGAGCCATTCGGGTCTGCTTCTACTTATTTTGACTTCCGACTTCCGACTCACGACTTACAACTTGTTTCTTGTTTTTGTCCCTGTTTTACGATCTTAGATTTTGACTTAAAACCTACAACTTGTTACTTATTTCTGACCCTGTTTTACTGATTGATCAGAGGCTCTTTAATTAAAATACAAAGTGTTTACCTACAATCAGTGCCACTTCCTCTGTTTTGTATTCATAAAGATCATCATCAAAATTAGTTCCGCCAACACTCATCAGAAAAATCCAGTTGTTTTCAGTTGTCCATGACATAGTGAATAAATAGGCTAGCTCTTTTCTATCTGACATATCGATACTGGTTGTAGGCATAAAAGATGCGGGTTGATCATTTGGGGTCAATATAATATCGCCATTAAATCGGCTAATCCAGTAGCCAACGCCAAAAGATGCTGCAAAATAACCAAGTCTGGCTTTTATCGCAGGTATAAGATAAGAGTAATAGCCGTCTATACTTGTGCCTACGTCAACTCTTTCTCCACTATTGCCACCTTCAGGGTCTGTACCACCATATGCATAAAATTGGTGATCGAGTTCAAGAAGTGCAGTATAGTATTGTAATTCAAATGAAATAGTTCCTGATCGGTTAAGGCTAACACTCGGCGATGTCATACTAATAGTTGCAACTGTCTGAGCAAAACCAGCATTAGAAATGTTGCCCGTATAACCATCGGACTTACGTGTCACGTCAAAGCCTAAATGCCTGAAGCCGATGCCAGGTGTTATGCTAAAGCCATTCCACCAATGATCATCATTTTTAGTACTGTCTGCGATTACGGCATTAGCCTGTGTAAACAATATTAAATACAAAACTGTTTTAAATATTTTCATTCAATCCTCAAAACTTCTAATGTACTGCATAATTCCGCCATGCTTCTGGGCCGGGTAAATTCGATTGGATCGAATTTGAACAAACTCCGTTTGGCCCGTAGGTTAAAGCCCAGGGATGGGCTTTATAATCCAGTGAGCTCAGAGCTTAGATTTCCGCTAAAAGCCAGAGCTAATGACAGAATTTATAACTATAAACTCTTAACTAAGTGGCATCCGGCTCAGAACACAGTTGTTTCTTATATTAGTCAAAATCCGGGTTCCGACACCACTATCTCTACTTTATTCCATCAACCACCCATTGTGCGTCCCGCGCGTTGTTTAGCGATTTCGAATTGCTGAGGGTGGCTAACAGTTTCTTCTAATATTAGCCATATATGTGTTCTGTCCCTGTTTATTGCAGTGAGTCTCTCTCGTCATGCCGGCCTGCTTCTAGCCGACATCCAGTAAACCCCTCTCGTCACGCGTAAACGTGGCCATTCGGGTCTGCCCCACTTATTTCAACTTACAACTTTCAACTTAAAACTAGTATTTGTTCCAGTTTTACGTTTACGATGAAGCAACGCCGGGTTAATGCATACCTGGGATGGCAGCCGATCTAAAACAAGGGTATATGGCCTGACTTGTACAATAATTGACAATGTACATGTTACGTGTACAATCATATAAATTGTACAAGCGAGCAGTCTCCATGCCAGTTAAAACCAAAATCAGGCCTCAGGCTAACAGGGAAAAGGACTTGTTAAATCAGGCGCTTGCAGCATATAAAGAGGTCACTGCGACCGAGGCCATGATACTGGATCTGGAAATACCGTTACCTGATGGCTTGGCGGATGCCAGAATTCAGCTCGGTGACAATCCACCGATGCTGGCGGAAATCAAGCAGACCCTCCGGCCCGCAACCCTCGGCAATACCCTGGCTCAACTAAACAATATTCCGAAACCGTACATGCTCATCACCCACTATGTCACCCCGCCACTGGCGGAAAAACTAAAAGACCTGGATGTGCCGTTTCTGGATGCGTCTGGCAATACCTATCTGAAAACGCCTGAGACATTCATCTACATCACCGGTCGCAAGGAAAAAAAACAAAAGCAGGAAAGAACCCTGAGGGCTTTTCGGGCCAAAGGTTTGCGGGTGATATTCACCCTGTTGTGTCGGCCTGACCTTGCTGGGGCTCCCTATCGTGAAATCGCAGAAAAAGCGGGCGTTGCCCTGGGAACGGTCACTAATACCGTGAAAGATCTCGAACAACAGGGGTACTTGTATCGCAGCAAAAAGCAGGGGCTGGTGCTGGAGCAGGTTCAAAAACTCATCGACCAATGGGTGGAGGCCTATCCACGCGAACTGCGACCTCAGCTCAAGCCCCAGCGCTTTAAAGTGCTTAATCCAGACTGGTGGAAAGAGTTCGACTATGACTGTTGGGAAACAAACAATATGTGGCTGGGCGGAGAACCGGCAGCCGCATTAATGACGAAGTACATTTACCCGGAGCATGTCACTGTATACGGTACGCCCGACTTTAAGAAGCTGGCTCGCATCATGCACCCGGCTCGGGATGAGAAAGGAAAATTCGAGTTGCTGGAGCCCTTCTGGAATTTTGATGTTAAACCGACCAATACAGAGCGTCGGCTGTGCCCTCCGTTGTTAGTGTATGCTGACCTGGTTGCCACCGGTGAGGCGCGCCAGCTTGATGCGGCAGGTATTATCAGGGAGAAATACCTTGCCGGCTACTGAAAGCGCCCAGATTGATGAGAATCTATATCACTTGCTTGCCGCATTTTCCAAGGTGGCCAGGGCTGAGAATGTCCCCTGGATGCTGGTGGGTGCGACAGGTCGAATTCTATTGCTGGAAAAAGTCTACGGCTGGCCAAAGGGAGTCGCTACTGAAGATACGGATTTTGCAGTACAGGTCGATAGTTGGGAACACTACGATGTGCTTTGTAAGCGACTGGCTGAACTGGGTGTTTTCAGGCCCATGCAAAAGCCTGCAAAACGTTTTGCGTCTCAATATGATCTGTTATTTGATTTGCTTCCTTATGGCGGAGTGGAAACCGGCAATAAGCAGGTGTACTGGCCGCCGAACAACGATGACCTTATGACTGTTAGGGGGTTCGGTCGCGCTCATAGGGACGCAATCATAGTCAATGTCAATGACACACTGGATGTGCCTGTCGCCAGCCCTCAAGGATTGTGTGCTTTGAAACTGTTTGCCTGGGAGGAAAGGAGCAGGCAACATCCGGGGCGTGATGCGAAGGACCTGGCGTATTTGTTTCAGAATATAGAGCGCCTGTATCCACTAGAAGCCTTACATGTTGATTTTTACGAAGCATTGGAAGCCGCTGATTATGATTCGGAATTAGCAGGGCTATATCAGTTGGGAGCTGAGGTTAAAGCATTGCTCGAAGAAGACGAAACCGAGTTCCTCGCAGAGCTTTTAGCTAAAGAGCTTGCACAAGAAGATGATTCGGCATTGGTGCGTGATATGTATCGTTATTATTCATCGACAGATATTGGACGTGTAGTAGATATAGTAAGAAGCTTCTATCAATCATTTTTGTGAATGAATAAGCAGGCTCATTAAGGCAAAAGGCAAGACCTGAACCTGTTTTACGTACGACTTCAACTTGCAACTTAAAACTTAAAACTGAATTTCCCCTCCTGTCATCCCAAGCAACGCCTCTTCTTATCCCGTATACCCCTTCCTGTCATCCCGAACGTAGTGAGGGATCTAATATTTCATCGTTTAATCATTAAAATCAGCCACTTAGTAAATCCTGGTGATTGTTCGCCTGGGTTAAATGCTTTAGGATGGGTGAATAATTATAAGGCTACCGCGTCCTGCTATCGCCCCTTACCTACATACCCAACGGGCATAAATCCTTGTAGGCAAAGAGTGGGTTTCATGGAACGTTTTCATACCTTCAAAATGCAGATCAATGTGTCAACAAGTTCTTTAATCTTCAGAACTCAACGACATATAAGTTCAATATGTCGATGCTTTCGACATATACCTATAATATGTCGAAAATAATTGAAAAACCCGACATAATAGGGCAGGATAAAAAATACCAATTCAGCAACAAAAATTATATAACTAGTTGTTAATAAAACATTTATGCCAATATCAGACGTCACACGCCCCTATAATGATCTGCCAGATTTGCCGCCACAGCAAGAGCTGGAAACTCGCCAAATACTTAAATTGTGCACAGAAGCCAGGGTGGCACTCGCTGAATTAAGGCAGCTTGGCGAAACAATCCCTAATCAGTCGGTATTAATCAATACAATACCACTACTGGAAGCACAGGCGAGTTCCGAGATTGAAAACGTGGTTACCACCAGCGACAAACTATTCCGCTTCGCTGACGCCACAAATATAAGCCAGGCCGATCCAGCGACCAGGGAGGCATTACGATACCGCAGTGCTTTACACCAGGGCTATCAGGCTATTAAAGAGAAGCCACTGAATACCAACACAGCAATTACAATATGCCGTTTGATAAAGAATACAAACCTGGATATCCGTCGCGTACCGGGAACACAACTTGCCAATGACCGCACGGGTGAAGTGATATACACGCCACCGGAGGGTGAAGATTTATTACGTAATAAGTTAAGCAACTGGGAAAGGTTTTTACACGAGAATGATGAGCTAGATCCGCTTGTACGAATGGCAGTAGGGCATTATCAATTCGAAGCCATACATCCATTTACTGATGGCAATGGTCGTACTGGAAGGGTGCTGAATATCCTGTATTTAATCGATAAGCAGT
>JBLYYN010000324.1:0-2610 GCA_048550535.1 Gammaproteobacteria bacterium | reverse complement strand
TATCAGTTATAAATCTGAGGTCTGAGGTCTGAGGTCTGAGGTCTGAGGTCTGAGGTCTGAGGTCTGAGGTCTGAGGTCTGAGGTCTGAGGTCTGAGGTCTGAGGTCTGCAAGATTAAATCACGTTAAAAAACCACGCAACAAGCTTTACGACTTACGACTTAACTTACGACTTATAACTTTTTTGTTCATGGCCGTTCCGATGGCTGATTGATATACACGAACTCACCACCAGCTATTTCCACTACCTTGATTGCTCTGGATCTAGTTCGTTTCAGGCGAATGGTCTGGAGTAACTGATCAGCGGAATAGATGTATACCTGTTCGGTACCGAGGAAATGGTTGTCATTGGAGTAATTATCTACCCACAGTATATAGCGTGAGTCAGAACTAAGCTTATCCAGAGTGATGGTTTCTGGACCATAACCCTGCATTTCATCCTGATCCAGTTTTGCCTTGTTATATACACTGCGCATATTGCGGTAAGAAATATGAAAATCAGGGCCCATTAAATGTAAATCGAGATCTTCCGGTTCTTCATCCCATTGCAGGACAAAAACGCAGCTTGCCGGCAGTCAGGGCCGGGCTTAATATCATACGCCGATTAAGCACAGTCCCCGCAGCCACTTCCAGTTGGGTGCTCAGTGTAATATAACCCTGTTTGCTGATTTTAATAGGGACATGAGCATCCATCATTTCTAAGAATGGCGCCATAGGCAATTTGATATAGCCCAAGTCATCGGTTTCATAATCCAGTTCACCGAGCTGTACTTTGACCCTGCTGACCGGTTTACAGTCCACCGCGTCCTTAAAGGACAGAATCAGTACTTCATCCAGTTCGGCAAAGCCATCAATTTCTATGCGCTCTTTCAGGCTCCAGCAGGCCTGTGTACTGAATGGTAATAGTAGCAATGAAAAAATCGCCATCGCTAAAAAATTTGATGATGTCATTTTTGTAGAATTATTTGCTAATGGTTTTCAGAGCTGAATTTAAGGCATGATCGAACACCGAATGTTGCATAATGATGCCGGACAGATCCTGTTTCAATTCTTCGGCAAAATCTTCGGCATCCTTTTCAATTACTATATTCCCCAGATGATCGACGAATACCAGAGTGGCGGTCTGAATCAGGATCACCGCCAGCTTGACTCGACGCACAGGTTTACCATCACCATTATAAACAATAAACCAGGCACCGGGCTTTACATCTTCCGGCAGGGCCTCCACTTTTCGCAGCGCAATTATCTCAGGTGTACCCTTTTCTTCTGGCTCTGGCAGGGGCTGCAGAATTGTTAACGGCTGTTCCGTTTCGGTGCTTGCACCGATTTCCACTTCAAACACCCCAGTCTCCATCACCACCTCAGCGGGCAACAGGGTTTCCTGCGACTTGGGTAGAGAGACTTGTTCCCGCACAGGCTGTTCCTGAACTTGTTCGACATCCGGCAAATCCGGGGTTTGTATCAATTCCTGGTAAGTCGCTCTTAGGCCATCCATAGCTTCTTTAAGCTGTGCTCTGGCGCGCTTACTTATCTTCAGCTTGTTCTCAGCAGCAACGATAATGTCTTCATAACCCATTTCCAAAACCGCGAGTTCAACCGTATTGGCCAGCGGTTGTACGCTATCGATGATTTTGTCCAGTATCATCAGCATTTCAATCCACTCATCATTGGCTTTACCAAATTGAAGATAATGATTAAACATCAGGCTTGGCCAAACCTTGAGCACCAATGCATGTACACCGGCCGGCAACTCATGACCCAGGGTAATTTTACGGATTTCCTGCAACACCACATACCGAGCATGATCATGCCTGAGCTGCCGTTGGGCTTCTGCTTCCCGTTGCTGTGCTTTAGTCGCAAGTTCTGCCGTAAGTTTATCTAATTCCTCAAGTGCCAGAGTGAAGGCTGCGACATCTTCATCAAAATCATTCAAAAATTTCTTGATGACTTTCTTGATTTCAATATAGATCAAATCCTTGTGATCGGAAACACCAACACCGGCTTCGGCAAGCTTATCAAGTAACTGACGGGCTGGATGAAAATCATCTACGAAGAAATTTGCATCAATCATCGCCGCTTTAATCACCGGAATCTGTAAACTCAACAACAGGGCCTTAATGGTATCGGTAATACTGGTGTCGGCAATAATGGCATCAAAGATTAACTTGATAAAATCGATGGTTTTTTCTGAAACATGGTTAACCCGTTTATCAACCACACCACCATGTTTTTCACCAATACTGGTCAGTACCGCTTTTTTGATGGCGCCAGCATCGAATTGTAGTTTTGCTCCAGGAGCCAACATAGGAGCTGCTGACTGCATAGAAGACAGGGCTGAGACCACATCGTTGTGGGTGTAATAGCCAGCAGCGCCGCCACCTGATACTCCTTCATCAGACCTGGTAGGCTCACCACCCACAAAGTTACTAATACTTTCCCTGACCTGACTCACTGGCATCCCGGCAGTATAACCATCCTCGCTAGCATTAGCTGAATCCGCAGATACTGATGCATTCTTGCTATTACCCAGAATCGTTTGCGCCGATGCGCCACCCGTTCCGGGCATAGTTACCGAACCCGCGCCACCCGCAGCAGCACCAGCTCCGGTCATG
>JBLYYN010000323.1:0-5044 GCA_048550535.1 Gammaproteobacteria bacterium | reverse complement strand
TGGTGACCGGTGGAGACGGCAGTGCCCTGATACAGTTTGCTGATGGTTCAAGCTTGCTGGTACAGAAAAATAGTGAAGTTTCGTTTAATACCCTCAGTTTATTTGGTGAAACCGGTATGGTGGATACGCAACTGCGATTGCATCAGGGGCAGGTTGAAACCAGGGTAAAGCCTTTGCGCAATCCCGATTCCCGTTTTGAGATTACTACCCCGGCGGCGGTTGCGGCAGTACGCGGTACCGAGTTCCGTGTGTCTTACCAAAGTCAGCGACAGATCATGTTCGGTGAGGTGTTAAAAGGAAAAATAAATATTGCGGCAGAAGGTAAGGAGCAGCCGGTTAACGAAGGCTTTGGTGTTCTGACCGAACGAGGTAAGGCGCCCCAGCCACCGGTTAAGCTACTGGATGCACCGCAGTTAGGCGAGCTGGCCAGGAACATTCGTCGGCTGCCATTTAGTTTTAGCTGGCCGGGTCTGGACAATGCTATTAAATATCGACTACAGATTTCGCCTGCTGCCGATGAGGGTACACCGGTGATTAATGAAGCGATTGAACAGCCACAGTTTCTATTGAATGCGCTGGATGATGGGCAATATCTTTTGAAGGTGCGTGGCATTGATAAGCATGGCCTGGAAGGGCTGAGTTCAGAATATCGATTCGAACTGGATACAAGTTCCCTTGTCCTGCAATTATCATCACCATTGACGGGCGATGAATTATCAGGCCATCCGGTTATCCTTAACTGGATAGCCGTTAAGGGGGCAAAAAAATATCAACTGCAGCTGGCTAAAAGCAAAGATTTTAATGCACCAATACTCGATGTGGAGACGGCTGAAACTGAATACAGCCTGCCGGAAACACTGGCGGAAGGTCAGTATTTCTGGCGTGCTGTAGCGCTTGATGAGCAGGGCAATCGTGGCAATTATAGTGCTAGCAGGCAATTTTCGATTGTAGAAAACAACCATGGAGCATGGTTGCTGTTGCTCTATCTGCTACCCGCGCTGGTTTTATAATGCTGTATTATTAAGCGGCTAATACAGGCCGTCAGTTGCATTAATTGCGGCTTTTGAGAATATATCCTGCCTGATGACAAGTGCAAAGACCTACTCCGCCCGAAAGCAAGCGATAAAACTCGGTATTTTTCTGCTATGCCTGAGCATGTCCATCATCTATGGTGACTGGACCTGGCGCTGGGACCGACTTATTTATGATGTTCAGTCCAGTATGTTTGAACACTCAGCCAGTGATGATCTGGTCATTGTTGCCATCGATGAAAGCAGCCTGAACAGCATAGGCCGCTGGCCCTGGTCACGTAGGGTTCATGCACAGTTAATCGATAAGTTGAGCCAGCATGCGGTAAGGGCCATCATCTTCGATGTGATATTTTCCGAAGCAAATATGGCCGACATGGAAGGCGACGAGCTACTGTATCAGGCTATTAAAAACAATGCTCAGGTCGCGCTGCCGGTTCTGCTGGAGCAGTCCAGGTTACAGGGCTTCCTGCTGGAAACACTACCATTGCCCAAATTGACACTGGCAGCGGCCACCCTGGGTCATGTTCATGTGGAACTCGATGCTGATGGAATAGCTCGTGGGACCTATCTTTACCAGGGTCTGGGTGAGGCTGTATGGCCGCATATTGGATTAGCCATGTGGGAAATGCTCGGTGCTGATATGCGAATAGCATCCAGTGCTGGGCAAGAAATGGATTCATCCTCAAATTCTCAGTGGAGCTTGCAGCGTAAACAGCACTTCATGATTCCTTTTGTCGGCCCACCCGGCAGTTTTCAAACCATATCCTATAAAAATGTTCTCAATGATGAGGTTCTGGCCGGTACTCTGAAAGATAAAATTGTCCTGGTTGGTGTTACTGCGGCCGGCCTTGGGGACGCATTGCCAACACCCGTTTCCGGCCTGGCCCAGCCCATGCCGGGTATAGAAATCAATGCCAATATCATTCAGGCCATTCAGTTCGAGACTCTGATCCACCAGATACCCTCTGTCTGGCTATATCTACTAGTGTGTGTGCTGGTATTTGTACCGGTCTATCTGTTTTCTTACCTGACACCACGGGCATCACTGCTGCTGGTATTAAGCGTTATCACAAGCGTGTTTGTCGGCTCCCTGGTTGCCCTGCACTGGCTACATGTCTGGATGCCCATAAATGCTGCTCTGGTGAGTCTGGTACTGGCGTATCCATTATGGGCATGGCGTAGACTGGAGTTTACTGTGCATTACTTAAATGCAGAACTGGAGCTATTGTCGAAAGAGAGTCAGCAGGTTCAGCAGTTTGCTGCTGAAAGTCCCGATCAGCCGCTGGAATTTATACAGACTCTTGTGCCCCTGGACGGAATATCCATCTACAGCATGACCAATAATGACATGATTGTAAGGCTGGGGAATATTAATCATCAACAGGCTGGGAATCTGGGCAATGCCGAATGGCAAAGACTTTCAGAGAGAATGTTTGTTAGAAATATCGCCGTCGATGAGAATAATTACAGGGTGCATGTGCACTGGACATTGGACTTAGCCCCGGACGAACAACAGACTAAAGTGCTGAAAATTTATATACGACAGCTTATTGAATCTCATCAGGAGGAAGCCAGGTCCACCGTTGAAATCATTGAGTCAAGAGTTCAGGATATACAGCGCGTGGGAGAAAAGCTGGCCTATTTGCGCAACTTTATTACACAGAGCCTGGAACAAATGGCTGACGGTGTCATGGTTATCAACAGCCTGGGTGTTATCACGCTGGCGAATCGTCAGGCGGCACGTTTTTTTGGTATAAAAGAGGATGTTCTACTTTTACACAAATCCATTTTACCCATACTTGAAAAGGTAAAGATTGTAGACAATGAGCAGTGGGATTCGATTATAAGTTCGGTGTTAATGAATAAACGTTACGAAAACCTGCAGGTAAGGACACAGGCTAACAAGGACCTGATAGTTAACATAAGTCCCTTGAATGCTTCGAATAGTAGAATATTCGGTTTTATCATAAATCTGTCAGATATTACAGCCATCAAGGAAGCGCAGAGAGAACGCAACGAAATGCTGGGATTCCTCTCTCATGATTTACGTTCACCTCTGGTATCTGTCCTGGCTATGCTCGAACAAAGCAAATTGATGCATGGCCAGAATGAGTTAACCGATCGTATAGAATCTAACATCAACCGCACAATTCAACTGGCGGAAGACTTCGTACACCTGTCCAGGGTTGAAGGCGATGAAAATATTCCATTTTCCGATATAAACCTGGCTGAGGTTATTGCCAATGCTGTGGACACGGTATGGGATCAGGCCAGTTCCAGGGAAATAAAAATACAACAACAAGTTGTGGATGATTTCTGGGTTAAGGGAAATGGTTCGATATTGGAGCGTGTGTTTATTAACTTGTTGAGTAATGCAATCAAGTACAGCGATAGACAAAGTGAGGTATTAATCACGACTCAATTTAATGGCTCCAGCCTTATCTGCTGTATCAAAGACAAGGGTATTGGGATATCTGCGCAGGACATACCTTTGCTTTTTGACCGTTTCCAGCGAGCACCACAGAAGCAGCCGGGGATTGGCCTTGGGCTGGCCTTTGTTCACGCGGCTATGCTTAAACATCAGGGCAGTGTTGAGGTGCATAGTGAGCCGGGGCAGGGGGCCACATTCTGCATTCAATTGCCTGCTGACAACAATAGGTCATAAAAAAAGCCCCTTCAACAAAATGCTGGAGGGGCCAATACCATACCGGCAATCACCGAGGTTTAAAAATTGTATACCAGAGTTACAGCGGTTTCGGTGTCAGTATCATCTATGCCCACGGGCACTTCAGATGTGGTTTTATAAGTGTAAGTGATTTTCATCGACAGGTTGCCGTTGATTTGGCTGGACAAGCCGGTCACTGACTTGGTTATAGAGACATCCTCACCTGCTTCCACGGTCAGTACTTCTGTGAAGCGGCTGGTTTTACTGATAGTCCAGCCCAGTTTGGCAGCTCCACGAACGATCGTTTCACTTTCATTTTCGCCAGCATCCAGCTTAACCTGACGAGCACCAGGACCGATTTCAAGGTCTAGTGTCACGCTGGTCTGGTCAATGACTCGACGACCATAACCAATCGATTCAGTTACCTGGTATTCAAAACCACTGAATTTATCGTTCTCATAGGTGACGATGCCAAAAAGATAATTCGGTTTACCTAGTTTGTAATCACTCTGACCACTGAAGGTGTATTTCTCCGCCGTGGTTCCGGTGTCATCCGATGCATTCAATGCTGTTATTTCAATTTTATGACGCCATTTTTCCCGTTCAGTAGAAGCCATGGCTTTGGCGTTAGTGGTAGTGGTATCGGTATTGCCACTGGTCGATACGTAGCCCAGTTCAGCCGAGGCTTTCCATTCGCTCTCAATTGGTTCTTCAGCAGCCATTACCTGTGTCATTACAAATAGTGTTGATAAAGGTATGACGATTAGTTTCTTCATGTTTACATTCTCCAGTTATTCATTCATTTACAAGCCAAAACAGGCTTTTATGCTTATGCAATCTTTTCCAGGGGGTGTAGGTTTACAAAATTCAAATCGCGCTGTGGATAAGGAATAGAAATACCCTGTTTGTCGAAAACTTCTTTTATTGTTTGCAGCAATTCAGAACGTACCGACCAGTAATCTCCAGTTTTCACCCAGGGACGTAGCGCCAGGTCAATACTGCTTTCGCCAAGTTCCAGTACCATGATGCTAGCGGCAGGATCTTTGAGGATGGCAGCATGGCTAGTAACTATGTCAGTGAGCAGATTTTTGGCGGTGTTAATATTATCATTGTAGCCAATGCCAACAACCAGGTCGATCCTGCGGGTATCACGACTTGTGATATTTGTGATTGAACCGCCATAAATGTGGCTATTAGGCACGGTGATTTCCTGATTATCCCCAGTACGCAACAGGGTATTGAAAATACGTATTGATTCCACAGTGCCAGTCACCCCGGCAGCGTTGATTACATCGCCTATCTTGAAGGGTTTGAACATTATCAGCATAACACCTGCCGAAAAATTCGA
>JBLYYN010000322.1:0-14396 GCA_048550535.1 Gammaproteobacteria bacterium | reverse complement strand
TTAATTAATTTCTTGCTGGCAGACTCGTATTTTGATGCGCAGAACTATAATCAGGCGCTCAAGGAGTATGAAAAAACCGCATACCAATATAGTAATCATAGTAAAAGCGCCGAAGCCGGTTACGCAGCTTTAATCACCTACGACAAGGTCATAAATAACGCTGAAGAAAATCTAAAGCCATTACTCAAACAACAATCCATTCAGAGCGCTATAAGATTCAGCAACTTATTCCCTGACGACAAGCATGCCCCTGCTGTAATAACAAAAACAGCTGAGGAACTGTTTTCTCAGAATAATTTCATACAGTCAGCTGAATTTGCACGACGCATCATTAGCAGGAAAGACATTCAGGACCGCGCTCTACAGAAAACAGCCTGGATAGTGCTGGCCCACTCTCAATTTGAACTCAGGAACTATAAAGATTCTGAGATATCATATACCGAATCACTTAAATACACTTCAAAGAAAGATAAACTATATACCGAATTATCTGATCGATTAGCCGCCAGCATTTACAAACAGGGCGAACAACAACGTAATGCCGGGCAATACAATCTTGCAGCCTTTAACTTTCTTAGAATCGCAAAAGTCGTACCCGCATCGACCATACGCATAACTGCAGAATACGATGCAGCCACAATGTATATAAAAGTTAAGGACTGGAACAACGCTGGTAAAATTCTTGAGGATTTCCGAAAACGCTACCCAAAAAATAATAAATATTCACAGGGCGTTTCTGAAAAACTCGCTTTGATCTATACAGATTCAGGACAGTTCAATAAGGCCGCAAAAGAAATCGCACTACTGGCGTCCGTATCTAGCAACAAATCTGACCAGCAAAAGCTAACATGGCAAGCGGCCGAAATGTACACCAAAGCTGGCCAAAAAAAGCAGGCCAACGCCATGTATGAACAATACATTTTTAAATACCCAAAACCTTTCAGCCAGTACATGGAGGCCCATTCGTTAGTATCGAAATATTATAAAGATACAAAACAACTCAAGTCCTGGAAAAAATGGCTCAATGCAACTGTTACAGCGGAGAAACAGGGGGGAAGTAACCGGACAGATCGCACAAACCTAATCGCTGCCAATGCTGTGCTTCATCTGACACGTCCTTTAACTCAGAAATATACTAAAGCTCGACTAACAATCCCATTGAAAAAAAGTCTGGCTAGGAAAAAAGCGCTTATGGAAAGATCTCTTAAATCATATGCAAAAGTAATGAGTTATGGAATTGCCGAGATCACTACCGAAGCCACCTACCAGATCGCAGAGATTTACCATCATTTTGCCACGGCCTTAATGGAATCACAGCGCCCAAGAGGACTTTCAGCAGACGAACTCGAACAATACGATATACTCATCGAGGAGCAGGCATATCCATTTGAGGAAAAGTCCATTGATATACATAATTCCAATACGCGCCGCACCAAAGATGGCTTTTATGACCAATGGATTAAAAAGAGTCTTGATATACTTGCCAAATTTGAACCTGTTCGCTATCTTAAAAAAGAAAAAACTCAATCATATGTGTTATTAAGCAATGAATAGATTATTTATTATTTTCATAATTAGCCAATTACTATCTGCGTGTTCTATGACATCGAACACGGCTAAAGATGGAAAATATACTGACAATAACAGCTCGCCTCAGGACTTTCCCGAAGCAATCGAAGCAGCAAAGCGAGGCAGGACCTCTGATGCCATCAAGTTACTCACTAAAGTAACCAGTAATTATCCTCACTTTTCTATCGGCTTTACCAATCTCGGACTACAACACTTAAAAAACAGGGACTATGACAAAGCCGAATCCTATTTCAGAACAGCCATTAAACTTAATAACAATGATGCTGTAGCATACAACCATCTTGGAGTGATTTTACGTGAACAGGGTAAATTTTCAGATGCACAGACTATGTACAAGAATGCATTAAAACACCAGCCTGAATACGCCTACGCTCATATAAATTTAGGTATTTTGTATGATATTTATCTTTATAAACTACCGCTTGCCTTAGAACACTATAAGAATTATCAATCAATCACCAAAAATAGCGACAAACAGGTTGCCAATTGGATTATTGATCTTGAACGCCGCATTAAGTCTGAGCAAAAGGGCTGACCTTGAATAAATCTTATATTCTAATATTCTGTTCATATTTGTTTATTACAAACTTACATGCAGATGAAAAAATAAATATGGAAGGTATATCTATTATTGGTAACAAAGAGCTGCCAAATGTTTTATATATTGTTCCATGGAAAACACCGGATTTACCCGACATGCTGGAGCCACCTTTATCCACATTGATAAATCAGTCTCTTACAAGCATTGACAGACAAGCTGTACTACGTAAAGAACAGTACTATAATGCACTCAAAGAATATGAAACTGAAAACCTTAAACAATAAATTAACTACCAGCCTAAACTTATTTAATTTATATTAAACGCGTATTGAAATAGGAGAAATGCAATGTATTCCGAGTTTGTCACATTTTTACAGACTGGTGGGCCATTTATGTACCCCATACTGTTTGTACTTGCCTTTGGTCTCGCTATAGCAATTGAGCGTTACCTGTACCTGACAGCACAAAAACAAAATAATCGACGATTATTGGCAAAAATTATGCCCCCGTTGAAACAAGGCAATCTAAAAGAAGTATACTCGGTGACCAGCCGTTCAAAAGCTGCCATATGCCAAATGTTGACCCTCGGCATCACACGAATGCAATCATCTGAAAAACGAGATGACATTGAAATGGCAATGGAAGAAAGCCTGATGGAAATAATTCCTCGACTTGAAAAACGCACACATTATCTGGCCATGTTCGCCAACATTGCCACATTACTTGGACTTCTGGGTACTATTACAGGCCTGATAAAAGCATTTACGGCTGTTGCTCAGGTTGACCCTTCACTAAAAGCCGAGATACTCTCTAGCAGTATTTCAGTAGCCATGAATACTACCGCTTTTGGACTTGCAGTCGCCATCCCACTAATCATCATTTTTTCAATTTTACAGACTAAAACAACTGAAATAGTTGATAGCCTTGAAATGTCGACGGTTAAATTTGTTAATTTAATTATGCAGAAGAAATAACGGGTTATAATCATGGCACATAAGCGCAATAAAGCAGACCGTAGAAACCCTCAGGTTGAACTTAATATTACTGCCTTCATGAACCTGATGGTTGTGCTGGTTCCGTTCTTGCTAATGACAGCTGTTTTCACCAACATAAGCATTCTAGACTTAAAACTACCAACGCCCGGTAACAGTAGTACGTCTACAAAAGATAAGAAAAAGTTTGAAATCAACGTAATCATTCGCAAAGATGCTTTATTGATAACCGACCAGACAGGCCGGATCATTAAAAACATGCCAAAACTCAAGAGCGGACACAACTTCATCTTATTAAACCAGACACTCAGGTTAATTAAGAATAAGTATCCCGACAAGACCAACATAACCATTTTATCAGAAAAGTTTACACCCTATGATCACATCGTACAGGTGATGGATACTACACGTGAATTTCAGAGTCTGGTCGATGGAGAAGTAGTTGCATTTGAACTGTTTCCAGATGTATCTATTGGTGATGCACCCATTACCAGTATCAAGAGCAAGTAAATATGAAAGTATCTCGCCGAGCTAAACGTATGCAACGCCATCATGCCAGAAGAGGTGACAGAAACGCTTCTCTGAACATGGTTTCTTTAATGGATATATTCACTATTCTGGTTTTTTTCTTGCTAGTGAGTGCGGCTAACTCAGACATTTTACCGACCCCCAAGAACATTAAGTTGCCACTATCGTCTGCCGAACAGTTACCTAAAGAAAACCTGGTTATAATCCTGGGCGACAAAAACATCCTGTTGCAAGGTAAAATAATGGCTGACATCCAGAATACTATCAAAAGTAGCAATAATATTATTATGCCTTTGTTTAATGAACTCAAACGACTCAGCAAGACACAGGACAACACCAAATCTCAGAAGGCTTTTATGAATAAAGGCGTTACTATCATGGGTGATAAAGAAATCCCCTATATTCTCTTGAAAAAAATCATGTTGACCTGTGCGGGTGCTAAATTTACAAACATATCTTTAGCCGTCAACAGAAAAGCACTTGATAAGGCCTGATACCATGTCTGCCATCAACACCTGGAATGAACCATTTTTACCCTGGGTAGAAAGTGAAAATGACCGAAGATTCAAGCGGATTTTGCTGGTATCAGTTATCATCTTTAGCATCATTGGTATTATTGTGCCTTTTCTGCCAAAAACTGAAATTGTCAAAAAAGATTTAAAATCGGTATCACCCCGAATTGCACAACTTGTTCTTGAAAAGAAAAAACAAGCTCCACCGCCACCACCTAAAGTAGTGGAGAAAAAAAGAAAAGTTATAAAAAAACCTAAACCACAAGCTAAAAAAGACCTGACAAAAAAACAACAGAAAGCACAGAAAAAAGCTGCAAGCACCGGCCTTGCCGCATTAAGCAACGAGCTTTTTGATTTACGTGAAAGCTTTGATATGGCCGCATTTGATGATCAGCCCCTTAAAAAATCCAGTGATATCGGCAAGGAAACATTC
Organism: Gammaproteobacteria bacterium; assembly: GCA_048550535.1. Taxonomy (GTDB): domain Bacteria; phylum Pseudomonadota; class Gammaproteobacteria; order SZUA-229; family SZUA-229; genus CBDULX01. The sequence goes on along the minus strand of JBLYYN010000322.1, from coordinate 9,800 downwards.
GATAAAAACATTATTTCTTCAAAAGCAGCACAGGATAGTGGTGGCATCAACACCCGTAAACTATCGCGTTCAACCGGTGGCAGTAAATTAGCCAGCCGAAGCACCACCAATGTCAAAAGCTCACTGGGCACCAAATCTCGTACAACAAATAAAGGTTCAGCTGGTAGCAAACATACACGACCTGAACAGGAAATAGCACAGGTTTTTCAGAAAAACAAAGGCGCCATTTTCAGCATATACAATCGCGCATTACGAAAAGACCCGAGTTTACAGGGTAAGGTAATACTTGAAATAACTATTGCACCTAATGGCAGTGTTGTTAAATGCCGCATCCTTTCCAGCGAACTTAACAATACAAGACTGGAGAAGAGACTCATTGCCCGTGTTAAACTATTTAAATTCAAAGCTGGAAATATAAAACAGATCACAGTCAAATATCCTATTGACTTCCTGCCCTCCTGATTAAAACATACAAATAAAAAGGCCCTACTGGTGTAGAGCCTTTAGTATTGGCCTTATAGCGTTCCATGAATCAGGCAGGGGCCGCTTAAGTTTTTCACAAAAAACAGGATAATAACGAAACTAATCATCTAGCGTATTTTGTCTAAACCGAATAATCTGTCGTCTATCTTTCTTACCAGGTCGTTTATTATGTCTATCAACCGGCATATTCTGCTTCATCAACTCTGCTTTGGCTTCACGCTGTTTGATGCTCTGTTCTGTTTCAATATATAACTCTATCGTTTCACTCGCAGGTCGTCTTTGTTTATTCAGACCCTGGATTACAATTTCCATTTCCTGGTAGCCGCGAGTAATGGTCAAATGATCGCCAATTTTCACACTACGTCCAGCCTTGCATCTTTCGCCATTGAGATGCACCTTGCCGCCAGTTACCGCTTCAGTGGCCAGTACTCGCGTTTTAAAAAACCTCGCTGCCCACAACCATTTATCCAGACGTAATTTTTCTAAACTATTGTCCATATCAAAGGGCCGCAGCAATCAGCAATAAACCCAGCAACCACCAGTACCAGCTAGCCTGATCAAAACCAAATACCGAATCATCCACATCAATGGCAAAGGGTCCGATACTTTTACTTTTTATAATAGCCGCATTACCGGCGGTTAATGAATGTAAGCCAGAGTTATTACTCAAATCCACTACACCTACATCCACTCTCACAAACAGGCCCTCACTGTCCACATCGACCGTGCCATCACAACCATAGGACTGCATAACTCGTAAAGCGTATTCGGTTCCACGCACACCTACGGTTGCCATGGGGGTACGCATTTCATATACATCGTTGGCAAGCTTACCGATACTGCCAGTGATTTTTCGCAAACTGCCCTTGATTAAATACATTACACTACGGTTACCGGCTCGCATTAAACGATAATCCTCTATCAACATTTCACTGTTGCAACGCAAATCTATTTTTGCTTCGTCGATCATGTTTAATCTCATAAAGCCATCGGCACCTGTAAACAGTCGGTCACCGACAAATATCTCACTGCCTTTTGTCAGGATACGTTGTTTCTTTTTTGCAGAAATGGCGAATGTCTTACCTCGGGACTGGATAACCTGCCCCACTGCAGCAATGGCTGAATACAACATGGCATTATTTATAAAATTTGAATCCAGCATCGGCAATTCGATACGGGCACCAATTCTGATACGCGAAATATCACCGCTGTAAAAGGCTTCCGGATTGGTTTTAAGTATTTCCTGAGCCAGCGCAGACCAGCGTTTATTCTTATCGGGATACAGCACTTTGACAATACTGAACACAGTTTGCCCCGGTTGAACATAGAGAAAGCGTTTTTCAACCTTGAATTCGTTAGACTTTGCCTGGGACAGGGATGGGAAGGCAGCCAGTAGTAGCAGCCATATCAATCCCCCCGTTAATACCTGGCGTATTAAGTTATCTAGCCGTTTTATACTTGAGGCATTTATAATAATCATTTACTGATTTTCTAATTAATATTAAATATCGAGTGATTCATTTAAAACTACGTTAAATACACAATTTAGGCAACCTTGGTCTTAGTCCTTAGCAAAGTTTGCATCGGTTTTTGCTCCTACAAAACCGGCATACATGCCATCCATGGCAATAAAAAAGGGCATGGTTTTCACCATACCCTTTTAAGATCCAAACCAGGATAGCTTATTTAAGCATCTGATTGACTCGTTTCACATAATCTGCCGGATCATCCAGCTGGCCACCTTCAGCCAGCAGGGCCTGGTCAAACAGGATATGACACCAGTTCTCCAACATCGACTCATCGGACATTTCTCTCAAAGGACTCACCAGATCATGTTCCGGGTTTAATTCCAGTATAGGCTTACTCACCGGCATTTCATGACCCGCAGCCTTCATGATCTGCTGCATTTGCATCCCCATATCGTTCTGGTCTACCACCAGGCAGGAGGGTGAATCGGTTAAACGGTGGGTCAGACGGACATCTTTTGCCTTGTCTCCCAGGATGGTTTTGATCTTCTCTATAGCATCCTTAAAATCACCTTCGGCTTTTTCTTTAACCTGCTTATCGGATTCATCCTCGATATCGCCCAGATCCAGATCACCTCTGGCCACTGACTGCAGTTTTTTGCCTTCGTATTCTTTCAGGTGCTCAACCAGCCATTCATCGACACGATCTCCCATCAGCAGCACTTCTATACCCTTGCGCCTGAACACTTCCAGGTGTGGACTGTTTTTCGCTGCGGCGTGGGTATCAGCAGTAATGAAGTATATCGTTTCCTGGCCATCCTTCATGCGACTGATGTAATCATCCAGCGATATATTCTGCTCTTCCGCATCGGTATGGGTCGAACTGAAACGCAACAGTTTGGCTATCTGGTCCTTGTTGGCAAAGTCCTCGATCGGACCTTCTTTCATCACCCGTCCGAAGGCTGTCCAGAATTCTGCATACTGCTCCTGATCATTCTTCGCCATGGATTCCATCATGCCCAGCACCTTCTTCACCGATGCCGCACGAATTTTGTCGATGACCCGATTGTGCTGCAGGATTTCACGGGACACATTCAATGGCAGGTCATCGGAATCCACTATACCGCGGACAAAACGCAGGTAATTCGGCATCAGATGATCGGTTTCATCCATGATGAACACACGCTTTACATAGAGCTTAATACCCTGTTTTCGCTCACGATCATACAAATCGTAAGGGGCATGCTTGGGCAGGTAGAGCAACGAGGTGTAGGCCATATTGCCTTCCACCTGGTTATGGCTCCACACCATGGGTTCTTCAAAATCATGGGCAATGTGTTTATAAAATTCATTGTATTCCTCTTCCGTGATGTCTTTTTTCGGCCGGGTCCACAGTGCCGATGCCTTGTTGACCACTTCGTCTTCCACTTCAGCCTCCTTACCCTCTTCCGCCACAGCCTCTTTCTTCATATGAATGGGCAGTGAAATGTGGTCGGAATAGGTATGGATGATGTTACGCAGACGGAAGCCATCCACAAATTCCATTTCATCGTCACGGATGTGCAGGATAATTTCCGTACCGCGCTGTTCGCGCTCAACGGTTTCCAGGGTGAAACTGCCTTCGCCATCGGATTCCCAGCGTACGCCCTGATCTGCCGATGCACCGGCACGGCGGGTGTTCACTGTGACCTTATCGGCGACTATGAATGAGGAATAGAAACCCACCCCAAACTGGCCGATCATCTGGGCGTCCTTGGCCTGGTCACCGCTCAGGGATTCCATAAAGCGTTTGGTGCCGGAACTGGCAATGGTACCAATATTTTCCACCAGCTCATCCCGCGACATGCCGATGCCGTTATCGCGGACGGTAATGGTTTTATTGTCTTTATCGAAGTCGATATAAATGTTCAGGTCGGGATCATTTTCATAGAAATCATCCTTACCCAGGGCCTCGAAGCGCATTTTGTCACAGGCATCGGAGGCATTAGAGATCAGTTCACGTAGAAAAATTTCCTTGTTGGAGTACAAGGAATGGATCATTAATTTCAGTAATTGTTTAACTTCTGTCTGAAATTCAAGGGTTTCTTTGTAGGCTTCTACCGTCATTTCTAGCTCCTGAAAATTGATTGCAAGAAACGTGGGGCATAATTACTAAATTTCAACCCCTTCATGGTGCAATAATCGCTTTTTAAGTGTCACCCTGTCACCTGAAGTCTGGCCGGAAAAGCCGCCCAGACCGGATTTCGCAACCACTCGGTGGCAGGGTATCAATAAGGCAATGGGATTATTACGACAGGCATTACCCACGGCCCGGGCCGAGCTGCCCAGTTGCTGGGCCAGCTGACCATAACTGCGCACCTCTCCGGCGGGTATGCCCCTCAGAGCCCGCCACACCCGTTGCTGAAACTCTGTGCCCACTGGCTCCAGTGGTAAATCAAATACTTGCTGCCCGCTCAGGCAATACTGCTGTAACTGCGCCAGGGCCCGTTGTTCCAGTCCGCCTAATTCGGCCTCGGCCATATCCGCCTGAGATATAAAGCCCACATCCACTATGGCTCCCGCCTGGCTCTGTAATTTAAGACTAATCAGTGGCGATTGAAAATAAAACACCCTCATCGAGCCGTAGCTTCTACTATAGGTGCCTGATTGGCCTGCACCCTGGTTTTCTTTGACTCGGGCTGCTTGTTCAGTTGTAGCTGGAGTTGCTGCAATCGTTGCTGAATAATGGCCTTGCGGGCTGCGTTGGCGGTAAACCGCAGCAGCTTCAGGTACTGGCGGCGAGCATCGTTGAGCAGATCCGCCTGCTCCATGGACTCTGCAGCCCTGAAGCTGGCGGTATGAAACCAGGGATCGATAATATTATCCAGGGGTCGGGCCGATATCAGGAACAGATACGCCGCCTGCTCATAATCACCCATGGCCTGCATCGACTCGGCTCGCCAGAAAATAATTTCCCGCTGCAGTTTAGGGCTTAGCGGGTAGGCCTGTAATTTCTCAAACAGCTGTAAGGCACGACGGTGTTCCTGCACATTCTGAAAATCGAACAGCACCTGCATAAACGGATCGATCTCTTTCGATTGCAGACTGTCTCGGGTTTTCAGCAAGCTATTGAGCAAAGCCTCACCCTCATCGTATTGTCCTCCCAGAATCATCACCCGGGCACGACGCAAATTCCAGACAAACAGATCTTCACCTTGCGGTGGCTGCTCCAGTTTTTCCATTATACGAGCGGCGATTTTTATATCGGCTCGAGCCAGGGCATAATCCACCAGCTGGTAACGTACATTACGAGGCACAATGGACAGATCGCTGATGCGTTGACTGTCCATGAACAGCCTATGCACCAGATCCAGTCCTTCACTATGCTTTTCCAGCACATTCACCAGTTGCTCAAAAGCCTGATCGCGCATTTTGGGCTCAAGCCCATTGAATGCCAGTACCGTGTACAGACCTCGGGCCTGATAGGTTTTTTTCTTTTCCTTACCGGCTTTGTTAAACCAGGTGTCATCATCGCCCCTCAACAGCTGGCGTTTGTTAGCTATGTGCAAACCGTAATTTTCATAGGCCTGCCAGAGGGCATCGGCGGACACCTCACGACGAAAGCCGTCGAAGACAGGCTCCAGGGCCTGCAGACTGTTCATTGACAGCAATGATTCCAGGGCCAGAATCTGTTGATAATAATTAACATCTTTGAGAGCAGCCTGTAACAATAAATACCAGTCCAGGCGCAACTGCTGAGGTTCTTCTGCATGGGCTTGCAACTGATTTTTTATTTGCTTGCGCAAAGCTGCCGCAGAAACCTGTCCAGCCTGTAAACGGGCCAGTTCCAGCAGAGCCACCGCCTCCGGCCAGTCAAGTTGCTGCAGCTTTACAATAGCCTCATTCACGCGCTCGGTACGCATCAACAATCGAGCCTGGAGAATATCCCACTGCGCACCGTCCTCATTGGGCAGATTGCCATAATCCTGGGCATAGCGCTGCATAGCCCGTTGTGCATCTTCTACCTTATCCTGGTTCAGATAACTGTGGATCACCTGACGTCGCCACAGAGCAATCACATCCGACCCGACATAAATATCGGTCGTCCACAACAGCTGTTGCAACATGGATAGCGCCTTTTGAGGCTGATTGGACTGCAGATAGGCATCTACCAGGCGTGATTTGAACCAGTTGATGTCGATGGTAGAGATCGAGTTTTTTTGCAACAGGGGTAGTTGAGCATCGATCCGGTTTATCACTTCATCCCACTGCTCCAGTCGTTGCAACAGGCGGATACGGATATATTCCCACTGCAGCCAGTGACTCAAATTATCTTGCGTCATGACCGGCTGTTGTTTATCGATTAACCTCAGGGCAAGCCCCGGGATACCCAGTACCAGCAACTCATCAATTTTGTTGGTATTAATGGCTGCTTGGGGAACTGGCTGATCAGCGGCCGCGATCGATACATTAACAGCCACTAGCCGCTGCGGCAGCAGCAGGATAAACAGTAGAAAAATACTTAACAGGGATCGGAACATAATACGGTCATATAAAAAAGGGCGCCATAGGCACCCTTTTTTAAATCATGCTTAAAGAATAAGCAATTAGAGCTTTTCTTTAATACGTGCAGCCTTACCAGTAAGGCCACGTAGAAAGTAAAGTTTGGCGCGACGAACTTTACCGCGTCGTTTAACTTCGATCTCGCCGATCAGCGGGCTGTAGGTCTGAAAAACACGCTCAACACCTTCACCGTTTGAAATTTTACGTACCGTAAAAGCAGAATTCAGACCACGGTTACGCTTTGCGATAACCACACCTTCAAAAGCCTGTAAACGCTCACGATCACCTTCTTTAACGCGTACCTGAACAACGATGGTATCACCTGCCTGGAATGCAGGGATTTCTTTGTTCATCTGTTCCGCTTCAAGTTGTGCGATGATATTACTCATTGTTGTGCTCCAAAATATCAACCTTGTTCCAGTTGTTGTTGGTATTCCTGCTGGAATTCCTGCAACAACTGCTGCTGCTCATTAGACAGCGTCAATTCATTTAGCAACTCCGGTCGCCGTAACCAGGTACGACCCAGCGCCTGTTTCATTCGCCATTGGGCTATGGCCTGATGATTGCCACCCAATAACACTTCGGGTACTGCCCGTCCGTCGATCACTTCCGGTCGGGTATAGTGCGGACAATCCAGCAAACCATCCATGAACGAATCCTGTTGCGCCGATTCCGCATCCCCCAGAACACCGGGGATCATTCGGGCAATACTATCGATCATCACCAGTGCCGCCAGCTCACCACCACTCAGCACATAATCACCGATCGACCATTCCTCATCCACTTCGGCTTCGATGATACGCTCATCGATGCCTTCATAGCGACCGGCAATCAGGATCAGTCCCGAACCTTGAGCCAATGACTTTACCCCAGCCTGATCCAGTGTTTTACCCTGGGGGCTGAGATAGATCACCCGGGACTGCTCACCGGCAGCCTTGCGTGCTGCGTGGATGGCATCACGTAAGGGTTCTACTTTCATCAACATGCCGGGACCACCGCCGTAAGGCCGGTCATCCACCGTTCTATGTCGATCATGGGTATAATCCCTGGGGTTCCAGCATTGCAGCTGAATCAGACCTTTGTTGATGGCCCGGCCCAGTACACCCGTTTCGGCAACATTGTCGACCATTTCTGGAAACAAGGTCACCAGATCGAAACGCATGGCTAAAAATCCGCGTCCCAGTCAACCCTGATCACTCGAGCTGACAGGTCGACCTGTATCACAGCATGGCCCTGGGTAAAGGGAATTAGTCGTTCCCGATCACCCTGCACCACCATGACATCATTGGCACCGGTTTCCATCATATGGTTAACCGTACCCAGCTCGACGCCCTGTTGATTGATCACCTGCATGCCTTCCAGGTCATGCCAGTAATATTCTTTATCCTGTAAGTCCGCTAGCTGATCGGGACGAATCGCGACTTTGGCTCCCATTAACAACATGGCCTGATCTCGATCGTCGATGCCTTTCAACTTGGCGATGACGGTTTTTCCCTGACGTTGGCCGGCTTCCAGCTCGACATCTCGCCACACTCCCTTCTGCATAATCTGCCAGGAGCCATATTCCACAATTCCTTCGCGCGGATCGGTGTAGGAATGCACCTTGATCCAGCCTTTTACTCCAAATACCCCGGAAATTTTTCCGAGTTCCAGTAGTTCTTCGGTCGATTTAGCCACAGCCACCACGACTCCTCAGATTTACTACTGATGTGATCAGACAATCAGGCGTCAGCTGATTTACGCGCCTGTTTGATCAGATTTTTAACACGATCAGAAGTACCGGCACCTTTAGATACCCAGTGATCAACACGATCCAGGCTCAGCTCCAGTGTCTTCTCAGCACCACGAGCCATAGGGTTAAAGAAGCCTACACGCTCGATGTAACGACCATCACGACGACTGCGTGAATCAGTGACAACTACGTGATAAAACGGGTGCTTTTTAGCGCCGCCGCGTGATAAACGGATGGTTACCATTAGTTCTATCTCAAATTCTGTTATTAAAAAGCCAAGTCGGCTTTCAGGAAACGCGGGATTTTAGCCCCTTGTGACGGCGGAAGCAAGCCTAATTCGGCTATTTTAGCGTTTTGCCGAAGAAACTGTGAATAATTGCTGATCGGTTTTGATCATTCGGCTATTAAAAGGGGGTGAAAGGTAATAATCAACGGTTCTGTTCCTGCTGAACCCAGCCCCCTGCTGACGCAGAGGGCTGGGTCAGAAAAACTTAGAATGCGAGATTTAGTTTTATATATCCTGGGATGCCAATAATGTCATCTACACCATTATCCACATAGATAATAAGGTCAGTGGTCACACGACTGGAAGGCTCCCAACGCAAACCGAAAGCAGAGGCAGTATCTAGAGTATCATTGTCTTCCACAGCCACTTCAGCAATTAAGCTGCTCTTGTCCAGAAGATTGTTGATTGGAAATTTGATGGCTCCTTTCACAAATACTGTGGTTTCATCCCCACGCAGTGTCCCTGAATCATCAGTGATGATCTCACCATTGATGTTAATGGTCATTAGTTTCTGCTTAAGCGTATAAGCCACACCAATTGCGAAATCAGTAAAAGATTCATCAGCCGCAGGACCTGGACCCGGACCCTGAACCGGGCCATTGTAGTAGCTCAGAATACCGTAAACAGCCAGATTCTTCTGAATAACTTTTTTATAGCCGAGACTGGATACATAAAAAGTCTCATCTACACCGTATTGCGTATTATTCAATAAAATTTCACCGCCCATTCCGCCAATACGAATACCGGTTCCGCCACCAATGTCTTCAAATTCATATTCTAAATCCAGCGATACTGAACCCTTGGTCGCAACATCTGCTGTTTCTGCGAAGAAAGTACGGGTTGGCTCAGCATAAGCCGCTGATGACATAGATACTGCCAGCAGGCCGCCCAACGTAACAGTAGTAAGCTTGTTCATTTTGTTATTTCCTTGAGCAAATTTTTTTGAGGGCCCAAGAATACCCTCAAATATGACAAAGTCATTGAACCAGCTCACATCTGCTTGAAAAACAGGGAACTTTCCTAAAAACAAGGGATACAACTCAGAAACTAGTACGACACTTTGAACAGGCAATTTCTATAAAGAACTAATAGTTGTTTATATTCGCTCAGCCACAAACAGTCGTTTGAATTATAAAAAAGAAAACGCAAATGAACGCGAATACACGCGAATTTAATAAATGTTTTGCAGGTGCGTTGTCAGTCATACACCTAACACCTACCGTATCGGATAAATATTGTTAGCTAAACCAAGCTAATAAAATATTTGCGTTCATTTGCGTTCATTTGCGTT
>JBLYYN010000321.1:0-4878 GCA_048550535.1 Gammaproteobacteria bacterium | reverse complement strand
GTGGTTTCTGATTTACAATCAATGAAAGAAAATAGAACGTTGATTAAGTCATTCTTCAGAAATGATTCTGTATCCTTTGCTGCGGCCTAGTTAGTAACACTCCCAGTTGAATCAACCATACAATAGACGCTTGCATATCTGCTATTGCAAGGTATTGTTCAGGCTCTATGAGTGAATTTATCAAACCCCCAAAAACCTTACTGCGCCAGGTCGGCCGTGCCATTTCCGATTTTAATATGATCCGAGACGGAGACCGTATCCTGCTGGGCCTGTCTGGTGGCAAGGACTCCCTGTCGCTGCTGCATATCCTGCATCATTTCCAGAAGCATGCACCTATTCATTTTGAACTCGCCACTATCACCGTCGATCCCATGGCGGAAGATTTTGATCCATCGCCGATGATCCCTTATGTGGAATCCCTCGGCCTGGAATATCATTATTGCAAAGAACCCATAATGGATATGGCCAAGGAACATATGGGCAAAAAATCCTATTGCGCATTTTGTTCACGCATTAAACGTGGCGTGATGTACAGCACCGCTCGCAAACATAACTTTAATGTCCTGGCACTGGCCCAGCACCTGGATGATCTGGCGGAAAGTTTTCTGATGTCGGCGTTCCATGGCGGCCAGCTCAAAACTATGAAAGCCCATTACGTGAATGACGATGGCGACCTACGCATCATTCGCCCTCTGGTGTATGCACGGGAACGACAGACTCGGGATTTTATCGACCATGCCCAACTTGCTATCATCCCCGACTCCTGCCCTGCCTGTTTTGCCATGCCGACACAGCGTGAACACATGAAACAACTGCTGGCAGGGGAAGAGTTACAGAACAAGACGCTGTTCAAATCCCTGCTCAGCACTTTAAAACCATTAATGGCTCAGGGTTTGTCGGAAACTGAACAGAAATAGCCCTTGCCCTGGAACAGATATTTATTTTATAAGTTACCATCAATAGCAGGGCTATTTGATAAAAAGCTTTGCAACAGAGACACAAAGGATTTATGCCCTTAGGGTACACAGAGTTTCTAAATACAAAAATTTCTCTGAGAGCTCCGTGTCTCTGTGGCAAAAAATTTATTCTCGAAATGATCAAGGAGTGGAGCCATGTCTAAACACCCTATTACTCTTTACCCCGGAAAATTGATCGATGTGGAGTGGGATGAACGCCTCTGCATCCATATGGGTGAATGTGGCTATGCCAAAGGCGAATTATTTGTCGCCGGGCGCGATCCCTGGTGTGAACCGGATTTAACCAGCCTTGATGAAATCGCCGATGTGGTGGGCCGTTGCCCCTCTGGAGCACTGGTGTATCGAGTCAAGGATGGCACGGTATCGGAAACTGCCGATGCTGAAAACACGGTTCAGGTCAGTTACAACGGCCCTTACTTCATGCGTGGCGACCTGGATATCGAAGGCAACAGTGACAATATGCCTGGAGTCCTGTATCGAGCGGCGCTGTGTCGATGCGGTCATTCCAAAAACAAACCGTTCTGTGATAACAGTCATGAAGACGCCAACTTCAAAGACTATGGCGCGATTGGTGATATGGGTGAACCACTGGAAACTCGAGGTGGATCGTTAGCTATCAAAGCCATCAAAGATGGCCCCTTAATGCTAAAGGGTAATGTCAGTTTAATTGCCAGCAGCGGTCGTAGAGCCTGGCAGGGCAGGCAATTAGCTCTGTGTCGCTGCGGTGCCTCAAAAAATAAACCTTTCTGCGACGGCAGTCATATCAAGGCCGGTTTTAAATCAGACTGATCAGCAACGTCGTTATGCAAACGACGTTGCTGATGGTAGTTACTGGCGAATGCCTTCGATGGAAAAAAACAGTTCAACCTGTTTCGAAGCCGGTCCCAGGTTGTAATTGATATTATAATCAGCCAGAGCCAACACCGTGGTGCCTGCAAAGCCCCGACGATAACCGCCCCAGGGATCAGCACCATGTCCGATATGCTCGACATCAATATCAATATCCCGAGTTACGCCGTGCAGAGTAAATTTCCCACTGAGTATGGCCTTACCTTTACCTAGCTCCTTAAAGGAGGTACTGACAAATTTAGCTTCAGGAAATTTTTTCACATCGAGAAAATCATCTCCCTTCAGGTGCTTGTCTCTCTCGGCATGATTACTGTCAATGCTAGTGGTATCGATATTCACTTCGATGCGAGCAGCCGATGGATTTTTTTCGTCATAGCTAAACTCACCATCGAAACGGTTAAACCTGCCCAACAACCAGCTATAACCTAAATGCTGTATCTTGAACTGGATAAAGGCATGAGCGCCTTTGGTGTCCAGCTTATAAGTTTCAGCCTGCAGGGGGGATGCAAACAGCGCCATCAACAAAAATATTATGCTTATTTTTTTCACTTATTTTCTCCTGTATAGAAATTTCAAGGTTAACTTCGGATACCTAACATCCGCTTCAAGGTAGGATCTTTATCGATCCAGTGGTGTTTCATGGCGGCAGCCGCATGCACTACAACCATAGAAATTAAAATTACAGACAGCACGAAATGAATGTCACCGGCCAGATCTTCCTGGTTTTCGATCGCCAGATCCAGGGCCGGCATTTCAAACCAGCCAAACACATCGATACTTCGTCCATCGGCGGTGGAAATAAAATAACCGCTGAGCATCACTGAAAGCATGAATAGGTACATCAAACCGTGTACCCATTTTGCTGCATTTCGCTCAATGTCACTATAACTGCCCAGCGATTCCGGTCTCGGATTACTGTAATACCAGACCAGTCGAAACAGGGTTAACAACAGCAGCAACACTCCGATACTTTTATGAATATAAGGTGCCTGACGATACCAGTCATCGTAATAAGTCAGATCCACCATCCACAATCCCAGCACGAAGAGTGCGAGCACAGCCAAAGCCGTGACCCAGTGAATCACTATGCTAGTCCAGCCCCAGTCGTCCAGGTTATTTTTCCATCTCATTCATTAGCCTCTTTAACAAATCCAAACTTTCCAGCACGATAATCTTCAAAGGCCTGCTCAATTTCCTCGGGGCGGTTCATCACAAAGGGCCCATAGCGCGCTACCGGTTCATTGAAGGGCTTGCCTGCAATCAATAGCAGTCGGCTGTCTCTGTCGCTATCAATGTGCAGTTGTTCGCCGTCGCTTAATACGCCCAGACTACCCTGTTCCAGTTTCGTGCTAGCCAAACCTCCCTTAATCTCAACTCCGCCCTTTATGACCAGTACAAACGCAGAATGTCCCTCAACTACTTGTTCAATATAATTTTGCCCAGCAGGCAGGCTGATATCCAGGTAAAGAGGTGCCGCTTCAATATCCTTCACCGCGCCTTCAGTACCCTCAATAGTGGTGCCCGCAATGACCTTAACTTTGATCCCGTTGTCACGAATTTCAACCGGAATATGTTTAGCATCGATTTCCTGGTATCTGGGCGCCATCATTTTTTTACTGGCAGGTAAGTTAACCCAAAGCTGGAAGCCAAACACCAGGCCCTGTTCCTGTTCTGGCATTTCTGAATGTTCGATACCACGCCCGGCGGTCATCCATTGTACGCCACCGGCCTTGATCACCCCTTCGTTACCGGCACTGTCTTTATGTCGAAAACGGCCGTTGATTAAATAAGTAACCGTCTCAAAACCGCGGTGAGGATGAGGAGGAAAACCGGCAATATAGTCATCGGGGTCATCGGAATGAAAGGCATCCAGTAGTAAAAACGGATCCAGCATATCCAGATCCGGTGAAGCGATATAACGCGTCAGACGCACACCTGCACCATCGGAGGTTTCTCTGCCGGATAGAATTTTGATCACATTCCGTCTGCCCGTGTTTTTATGCGATACCTGTGTATTGGTGGTCATGAATCAAGGTCTCCTTGAGCGACTGAAGATCCGACTCGCCCGCCTGTGAAAGTCATTAAGCAACAGTTTATCGTTGCCATTTAAAGAATAAAGACCATAATAAAGAAATAACTATTCTTTGAAACTGAACAATGGATCGATTTGAAGAAATACACACCTTCATCCGGGTAGTGGACAACGGCAGCTTGAGTGCGGCCGCCGACAAACTCAACCTGGCCAAATCCGCCGTCAGCCGGCGCTTGTCCGAACTGGAATCCCGACTCGGCGTACAACTGTTACAACGCACCACTCGTCGTATCAATCTGACCGATGCCGGACAGCGCTTTTACCAGCGCTGCAGCCAGATACTGGCCGACCTGGAAGACAGCGAACGGGAAGCGAGCACCGAGCAAAGCCAACTCTGCGGCACTGTGCGTATTGCCGCCCCCTTAAGTTTTGGCATTCAGCATCTCTCCCCATTACTCGACCAGTTTCTAATTCAGCACTCGGAACTTAATCTCGATCTTAAACTAACCGACCGGGTAATTAACCTGATGGAAGAGGGGGTTGATCTGGGTATCCGCATTGGACGACTTAAGGACTCCAGCTTCCAGGCCCGTAAACTCTCCAGCTGTCAGCAGTTGATCTGCGCCAGCCCATCCTATCTAAAACAATATGGCACACCCCAAACCATGGATGATCTGGTGCATCATCACGGCCTGGTTTACAGTAATATCCCGGAAGCACAATTGTGGACTTATAGACATCAGGACGGCCGAAGTGGTTCCGTCCGTGTACCCAGTCGTCTGCGCGCCGATAATGGTGATGTATTACTGCAGGCTGCCATCGATGGTCTGGGCATACTGCCAACGGTGAGCTTTATTGCTTACCGAGCCATCAAACAAGGCTTATTAGTACCGATACTGCAGGCATACAGCCGTGAAGATCTGGGTATTTACGCCATCTACCCAGCCCAGCGCCACCTGCCCCTGAGGATTCGAACACTCATTGATTTTCTGGTCACCGAGTATGGCAGCCAGCCTTACT
>JBLYYN010000320.1:0-16073 GCA_048550535.1 Gammaproteobacteria bacterium | reverse complement strand
TTCGGGATGACATTTTTTAGATTAGTCAGAATATCCTTAGGCTATGGTATTTTTAAAGCGGCCTAGTATAGCAATTTCAGGCTATAATGCCGCGCAATTTCATCGATTGATTTAATAAAATCGAAACGTTCATTTAAGCCACTGAATTTCAAGAGGTTAAGCATGTCTACCCAGCCCAGCAAGGCCCTGGAAACCTTCGACAATCCACGTCCCGAGAGGGATTACACCATCCGCATCAGTACACCGGAATTTACCTGCCTGTGCCCAAAAACCGGCCAGCCGGATTTTGCCACTATCAACCTGGAATACATTGCCGATCAACAATGCGTGGAGCTGAAATCCTACAAACTCTATATCTGGTCATACCGTGACCAGGGTGCCTTCCACGAAGATGTCACCAACCAGATTTTAAGCGATCTGGTGGCAGCCACCGAACCCCGCTTCATGCGTATTACCGCCGAATTCAATGTTCGTGGCGGCGTTTACACCACGGTGGTAGCCGAGCATCGCGCCGATGGCTGGATAGCCCCGGAACGGGTAGAGCTGGCTTAATCAGCGGCCACTAAACATCCGCTCCGCGGACTCTCAATATGCCGGAATACTACATAGGACTGGATATAGGCACCTCGGGCTGTCGGGCCTGCGCCATCGATGAGCACTCGGAACTCATCGCCATCTGTAGCCAGGCCATGCCCCAGCCCGAAATCGTTAAGTCTCGAGTACAGCAGGATCCGGCTATCTGGTGGCAAACCGTGCAAGACCTGCTCAGGCAACTGTTGCAACAAATTGAACCCAGGCAAGTTCGGGCCATAGCGGTGGATGGCACCTCCGGCACCCTGTTAATCAGCGATGAATCCGGTCGGCCCCTGGCCCCGGCCCTGATGTACAACGACAGCTCATGTCTGCAACAGTCCAGGCTCATTGCCGAGCTAGCCCCGGCCAATTGTGCCGCCCTCGGCGCCAGCTCCGGTCTGGCCAAACTGATGTGCTTGCAACAACAGTACCCACAAGGCCGTTACATTCTGCATCAGGCTGACTGGGTGGCAGGAAAACTGATGGATCACTACGGTGTCAGTGATGAGAACAACAGCCTGAAAAGCGGCTACGATTTAATCCAATCAGCCTGGCCCGGGTGGCTTAGCCAGCTGCAGGTCGATATTAATAAACTACCGGATGTGGTCAAACCCGGTAGGGTCATGGCTCAAATTGCGCCCTCGATGGCCACTGAATTCAAACTACCCACAGACACTCAGATAGTCGCCGGCACCACCGACAGCATCGCTGCCTTCATTGCTGCCGGCGTCGATCAGCCCGGCGAAGCGGTGACATCACTGGGCAGCAGTCTGGTATTGAAAATCATCTCCAGCCAACCGGTGTACTCGGCCGAATACGGTATCTACAGCCATCGCCTGGGGGATCACTGGCTGGCGGGTGGCGCCTCCAACACCGGCGGCGCAGTATTGTTAAAATATTTCAGCCCAGAACAGATCGATACTTTGTCACAACAGCTCAAACCAGCACAGCCGACGGGGCTGGATTATTACCCGTTGACCAAGCCCGGCGAGCGTTTTCCGCTTAATGATCCTCAGCTGCCTCCAAGACTGACACCTCGGCCAGAGGAAGATGTGATTTTTTTCCAGGGCATGCTGGAGGCCATGGCAAACATTGAACATCAGGGTTATCAGAAACTGGCGCAACTGGGTGCCGGGTATCCTGTTTCGATCACTACTGCCGGTGGTGGCAGCAGTAATCTCGGCTGGCGCGAAATTCGTCACAACATTCTTGCTGTACCCGTTTATACTGCCAGACATAATGAAGCCTGTTATGGTTCCGCTTTGCTGGCGAAACAGGCCCAACAATAATTACAAATCTACTGATAAAATTTGTCTTCCCTGTGAGTGCAGAAATCGATAGATTATGGATCGACCTTGTAGCTGGTTCAGAAAAGACGAATAACCGCGTATTAATTTAAAAGGCAAAACACATGATATTGAATTTGTTTAAAGGCTTCGGCTACATATTCAAAGGCCTGGGGATAATTAAAAAACCCGGTCTACGACGCTTCGTATTTATGCCCCTGGCCATCAATATCATTTTATTCAGCATTGCCACTTATTTTTTGTTTAGTTTATTCGGCAACTGGATGAATTCCCTGCTCAACAGTTTCCCCGACTGGCTGGACTGGCTGAGCTGGTTGCTCTGGCCAGTATTCGCGTTTATGATTTTTTTTACCATATTCTACACTTTCACCTTAGTCGCCAATATCATAGCTGCACCTTTCAACAGCATACTGGCAGAAAAAACCGAAGCCATGATCAAAGGTCAACCACTATCGAATAGTCCATCCTTCCCGGTCTGGAACACAGTTAAAAAAACTCTGTCGTCTGAAATAAGCAAACTACTATACATACTCAAATGGTCGGTGATCATCCTGGTTATTTCATTCATCCCTGTCATCAATCTGGTCGCCCCACTGCTGTGGCTTATATTCGGTGCCTGGATGCTGGCGATGGAATACATGGACTACCCGATGAGTAACCACGGTCATTATTTTAAAGAAATTAACAAACAGGCGACTGCGGATAAATCATTATCCCTGGGATTTGGTTTTGGTGTATTCATGTTCACCAGCATTCCCCTGCTCAACTTCCTGGCCATGCCGGCAGCCGTCACCGGTGCCACCGCGCTCTGGGTAAGACGTGAGAGTCAGCCGCATGGATGAAAAAATCACCGACCTGGAGATACGCATCACCCACCAGGAACATCACATTGAAGAACTGGACAAGGTGATTGTAGAACAGCACAAATTGATCGATCGCTTAAATGAACGACTGGAACTACTGGAAAATCGCTTGAAAACCATGACCGAGAACCCTATCAAACGACCGGAAGACGAAACCCCACCACCGCACTACTGATGAATTAAAATCTGACCAGAAACCACCCAGATGCAAATCCCATCAATGGGCGTTGTTATAACATCAAGTAAAGTAGCCCCCGTTTTTTCCACAAGATTTGTTACATACCCACTTTGCCCGTAGTTTCTAAATCGACCATCACAGGATCAAGATCCACGCCTAAATCAAATTTTATTTTATTTGATGCCTTGAATAGTAAATCTCCGGTGCCGCAGCCAACATCAAGCACCGTAGAACCAGGTTCAATCATTTCAAGCAATCTTTGTCTGACCGGCGACAATACCTTGTCGGCGGTTGTACTTTTAAACCAGGCAGAATTGACCATACCTGCCTCACTTTAATAGGAAAATTTTCTACTCAGTCGGTGATATGCTCTTTACTTTCACGCAAGCACTAACGAAAAAGCACAGGGCTTTTACTTGCAGCTGAATACTTTTTAACGACCAACTTTCAGCCATTCATAAAAACGAAATGGAATACGGAGTCATGCCTTACAGTTGACATAAATGTTATTTTTTTCCATTGCAAACGGTAAGACCTTAGCCCGCAATTGCTTCACCCAAACCGCATCATATCAATGACGCATTGTTATCAAAACTCACCTGTAGCTGCGGCATCCAGAATTTGCATCAGCGTATTATTCACCTTCTCAGCAACCACTTTCACCTCTGGTGGCAGGGGGGTGCTGTTTATCAGCATATCCAGGTTTAACATCATCACCCACAACTTGCCTTCCTGGTCTTCTACCAATGCGATACGACAGGGCATATAGGCGGCAAAGATGGGATTAAACTTGACCATCTTATCCGCATCACCTGGATTGCAAAACTGGAAAATCTCCAGCCGTCCACTCTCTACGCCACGTGCCTGTAGCTCCTTATAAAGTGGCTGATGGGCCACCAGTTTCATATTCAGTTCGATCGCCTTGGACTGCATTGCCTCAACCACATCATCCGCCTCGACACCATCGATCACAGCCTGCTTGATTACGGTTTGATTGATATCAAACATAATCGCCGGCGGTGGCGACTTTTTGGATTCTGCAAAAACGCTGCTGGATACCGCTACTAGCACTACAAACACTAAGCCGATATTTTTAAAGTGGTTATTCATAATGTATCTCTCAAAATCGATTTAAGCCCTTTTCAAGGCCCTGGATTTATTAAACAAGTGATATAAACATGCAACTAAACAAAACTTGTGGATCAGGACTTATAGTTGGCAATGAATAACACAAATTTTTGTCACATTTATGTTCTGACTTTAATTCAGGCCAGCCGCATACTGCCAGCTGTTAACCATCAACTATTGATCATTCTCCACAGCCTCTCTTTCTTTTTCATATTCACTAAAACTTTTATCCATCTGCCGCATACAGTCTTCATATTCAGAAGCTGGCTGATTCTGACATTCCAGTTGATGACGAGCCTTCATACCCTCATACCAGCCGGCTGTACTACAACCCGCCAACAGAGCAACAGCAGCCAATACAAATAATTTAAAATAATCCATCAATCTTCCCACACGACTTACGACTATTAACTATGATTTACCGACACTGCCCAATCGAACCGGAGCGACATCGCTGATACTGAACCCAGTTAGCGTCACTCAAACTGGCATTTTCAAATATCGCGCCATCTATGACGGCTTCGCGCAGTGAAGCTTTATCGAGAATGGCCGCGGTGAAATTAGTATCGACCAAGTTGGCTTTATCAAAGTTGGCTTTTTTAAGCTCAGCTTTAATGAACGTTGCCGTTTCCAGGTCGGCACTTTCAAAACTGGCTTTTTCTGATGTCGCCCCATCCAGCCTTGCGCCATACAATTTTGCTCGCTCGAAATTAGCTTCGCTAAGTTCCGCTGAGGATAAATTCGCTCCAGTAAAATTGGCTTCGTATAAATTGGCCTTGATTAAACGGGCATGGGAAAAATTGGCCTGCTGAAATTTTGCACGGCTAAGGCGCGCCTCATTTAATCGCGCATAACTGAAATCAGCCGCTATGGCATCCACCCCTACCAGACGGGCTTTTTTTAATGACGCGTGAGTAAAGTTAGCTTCCTGCAGGTTGGCAAAGTTAAGATCGGCATTGTTCAGCCTGGCCTTGCTGAAGTCCGCCCCCTGCAGATTGGCTCGTGTAAGTATGGCCTCAGTCAAATCTACACCGCTTAAATCCACCCCCTGTAAGCTACAGCGCGACCAGTTTACCTTGGGTGCTGGAGGATCATCGCAGGCCGCCTGAACAGGGGTAGCTAGGCAAATCAGTAATGCTGTTATTGTTTTTCTCATAATCTATGGCCTGGCCTTTTTTTAATGCGCGAATCATGAAACGAGATGGGTTTAAAGCATATGCCACGCGGTTTGAAACGGGCAATGGTTCCTTGTTCAACTGAGCCGCAATGATCTCAGCCGACAAAAAACTGGAAGTCAAACCTCGGGCTCCGTGTGCGGTATTCACATAAAGCCCGGGTAAATACTGTGCATGGGGGTATTGTGTCGCAGGCTTGCCCTTTTGTAAATCCGAGTAATGGCTGAGGCAAAAATCCATATCGGCCAGCGCACCCACTATCGGCATACGATCGGGCGACGCCACGCGAATGGCCGCCCTGCCCTGCAATACCTGGGGGGTTTCGAACAGATCCGGCAACCACTGTTTAAGCGACTGTATATTCTCCTGATGTTCGGTTTCCAGCAGTTCGGTGGAGGTTTGCCCGGGTTTGAAACTGGCACCCAGCACATGCTGCTGGTCCACTGCCGGCAATAGATAACCTTCATAACACACCGCTGTTTTCAATCCGGCGCTGGCCGGGTTGACAGGAACATAACTGATCTGGCCCCGCACCGGCTGTATACTTAACCAGCCGGCCTGTTCAAATTGTTGCATGGAATGGGCCTGGCAGAGTACCAGGGCATCGGTATCGCTGATGATCGCTTTCGAGGGATCCCGTGTCTGCCAACGACCATCGGCATATTGAATATCCCTGACTTCGCGGGATTTGTGCCAATGGATGTTCTGGCCATATTTCTCCAGCAGTCGATCACACAGTTGTCCTGGATTCAGCCATCCCGCTTTAGGGAAATACAGCGCCTCATGCTGAAGATCAATGCCGGCCAGCTCGGAGGCCTGTACGGCATTCACCCGTTGGGCATAGTCCTCCGGTACATCCAGCGCCACCATCTGTTTTTTGATGCGTGCACTGGATGGCAGCTGCAACACGCCTCCGGGATACCATTGCAGCTGTTCATCTTGTTGTTTCAAGCGATTCAGGAAAGCTGTAGCACTGCAATAGGCAGCCGCATAAAACTCCGCTTCGGCAGAATCCTCCAGGCTGATTCTCGGCATCACCACGCCCAGGGGATTGCCGGACGCCTCCTGTGCCACAGCGTCATGCTGATCGATCAGCTCGACTTGCCAGCCTCGTTGCGCCAAGGCACAGGCGGTGGTGACCCCGGCGATTCCGGCACCGATCACCGCGACCCGTTTACGATTGAAGACGGGTTCTGGCAATTCAAACCAGGGATGTTGGCTGGGACCAGTCTGTGGTTTTGTAAATTGCCCTCGCAGCATTTCCCGCTTCTGTCCAAAGCCTTTGACCCGCTCGACCTCACAACCGAATCCTTGCAGTGCACGACGCACAAACCCGGCGGCGGTAAAGCTACTGAATCTTGTAGCGCTATGACTCAGACGAGCCATCTGTTGAAACAGCTGAGGTGTCCACATATCCGGGTTTTTAGCCGGTGCGAAGCCATCCAGATACCACACATCCACTCGGGCATTCATTTGTGCCAGCTGCTGATCGGCTTCACCATACATTAAACACAGCTTCACTCGATCATCGAACAGCGACCGCTGATGAAATCCTGGCAATGCTGGCGGATAAGCGATGATGAATTCAGGGATCAGTTCAGATAATTCTGGAAATGCTTTCAGGGCCTGCTGCAGATCCGATTGACTCAAAGGGTATTTTTCGGCTGAATAGTAAAACAGGCGACTATGGGTGGAAGCTGTATGCAACCAGCTCTTGACCGTGAGTAAAAAATTAAGCCCGGTGCCAAAACCGGTTTCGGCAATAACAAAATCATCTTTATCCTGCCACAAATCCGGCAACTGGTTTTGCCTGAGGAAAACATATTCGGATTCTGCGAGACCTTCGGAACGGGAAAAATACACATCATCGAACTGCCGACTAACCGGCTCGCCATTTTCCCAGTGAATATCGGCCTGCTTCATAAGTTAAGAATTGTTGCCAGAGAAGCAACAAGTATACTACCCTGCACCCAATATGTCGGCGCAATCGATTTCCAAATTGAAAGACCGGGCGCGATGTTGTTATAGGGCCGCATTACTGGAAAACACTGGGCAAAATTACGCGAGCAGCAGAAACAGGTAATTGAAGAACAATAGCAATGAAACGATTAAACACCGCCTCGGCCTATAAATATTGCCAGCGTATTGCCAAAGGGCATTACGAAAACTTTCCAGTGGCCTCCATCCTGCTACCCAAACGCATGCGCCTGCCGATAGCGGCCATTTATGCCTTTGCCCGCACCGCCGATGACTGGGCTGATGAAGGCGACCTGAGCAATGATGAACGTCTGCAAGCCCTGGATAACATGGCCCAGGACATTATGGATACGTACCAGGGCAATCCACCCAACGATCCGATCTACATCGCACTGGCCGATAGCATGCAGCGATTCAATTTACCTGTATCCCTGTTCAACGACCTGATTTCCGCCTTTAAACAGGATGTCACCCAGAAACGCTTTGCCGATTTTGGTGAATTGATGAACTATTGCCGCCGCTCGGCGAATCCGGTAGGACGCTTGCTGCTGCACCTGTACGGTCTCACCGATCGCAAGAGCCTGGGCTATTCCGATGCCCTGTGCAGCGCCCTGCAGCTGATTAATTTCTACCAGGACCTGGATCAGGATTACCACGAGTTGGGGCGCATCTATATACCCGAAGATGAAATGGCCGCCAGTTTCGTCAGCGAAGACCACTTCAAACAAAAACGCTCCGATGGTCCGATGATGCAGCTGATGCGAAAGCAATTTCAGCGCGCCAATAAACTGCTGAATTCCGGGGCTCCCCTGGGTAAGCGATTGAAAGGCCGTTTCGGGCTGGAAATTCGTCTGATCACTGCTGCCGCCTCACGGGTAATGCAACGGCTTGATCAGCAACAGCATGACCTGTTCAGCCGTCCCCGCCTGAAACCCCTGGACTGGATCTGGATTGTGTGGACCGCACTGCGAGCAAAATAACTGATAAACTTGACCTGTGCTGATTTCTATTCACAGTTCGGAATAACCAATACAAAAGGCAACCAGCCTTAATTATGATTCGATAAACAGACCTATGACCCCCGATCAATATTGCCAGGAAAAAACTTCAAAAAGCGGTTCCAGTTTCTATTACAGCTTTCTGTTTTTACCGAAACTGAAACGCCGGGCTATTACCGCGCTTTATGCCTTCTGCCGTGAAGTGGATGATGTGGTGGATGAAGTTCGTGATGAACATATCGCCCGAACCAAACTCAACTGGTGGCGGGACGAAGTGCGACGCATGTACCAGGGTCAGGCCCAACATCCAGTGACCAAAGCCATGCAGGCGCTGTTAACCGAGTTCAATCTGGCTGAAGAATACCTGCTGGAAATTATCGATGGCATGGAAATGGATCTGGACTATTCCAGCTATCAGAGCTTCAAGGATTTGTCCCTCTACTGTTACCGGGTCGCCAGCGTGGTGGGCCTATTATCCGCTGAAATTTTCGGCTACCGGAACCGCATGACCCTGAAGTACGCCCACGACCTGGGCATGGCCTTCCAGCTCACCAACATCCTGCGCGATGTTCGAGAAGATGCCCAACGGGGGCGAGTGTATATCCCGGTGGATGAACTGGAAAAATTTGCTGTAAGCCTGGATGACCTGCATCGGCCGACCTCCTCCGATGCCGTCTGTGAACTGTTCAAATTCCAGGCCGATCGCGCCCGCAGTTATTACCAGCAGGCTTTCGATAAACTGCCGGCTGAAGACCGCTATAGCCAACGCACCGGTCTGATAATGGCGGAAATTTATTACTCCCTGCTGGATGAAATTGAACTGGATGGCTTCAAGGTACTGGAATACCGAATCAAACTCACCCCATTGCGCAAACTCTGGCTGGCCTGGCGCGCCTCTCGTCGCGAAAAGAAACACCACAAACAATTCCAGCGCCAGTTAAAACAGGCATGAGTTCAGCTAAGATCATCATTGCCGGCGCCGGCTGGGCCGGACTGGCCGCAGCTGTAGAATTAAGCCGGCAGCATATCCCGGTAACCCTGATAGAATCGGCCAGGCAGATCGGTGGTCGAGCCAGAAGTGTCACCCTGGATGGCCAGACCCTGGATAATGGCCAGCATCTGATGATCGGTGCCTATCGCCAGTTACTGGAATTACTATCCATCACCGGTGTTGATGAATCTTCGATATTTCATCGACTGCCACATCAGATTGATATGAAAGATATCAATACGGGCCACAGCCTGTTCCAGCTGAGCCTGCCACAATTACCCGCCCCCCTGCATTTACTGGTCGGCATGTTAGGCACGCCCTCACTCAGCCTGAAACAAAAATTTATCACCCTGCTCCGTTTCAATCGCCTGTTGAACAAATCCATGGAACAGGACATGAGCGTCGATTACTGGCTGGCCAGTGCTGGATTACCCGAGGCATATGTCGAACACCTGCTGAAACCCCTGTGCCTGGCGGCACTCACCACGACCACCGATCGGGCATCGGCGAAAGCTTTTCAGAGCGTATTGCAGCAAACCTTCAACGGACCGGCGGCGAATACCGATTTGCTGATTCCCAAAACCGGTCTGAGCCAGGTGTTCCCACAAGCCGCACGGGCCTACATCGAATCCCGTGGTGGTGAGGTATTAACCGGCCACAAGCTGGAAGAGCTTAAGCTGGACCATGAGCGTGTTCACTCAATGACCATCAACCAACAACAACATAACTGCGACTGGCTGATCCTGGCCACACCGCCCCAGGTCACTGAAAAACTACTGAATAACAGCAGCAGTGGTTCAGCTATTGAGCAACAACTCAAGCAACTGGATTATGAGCCCATCACCACCATATATCTGCAATACCCGGAATCGGTTCGGCTGGATCGACCCATGATTGGTCTGCTCAATGCTACCGCTGAATGGCTGTTCGACCGCCGCTACTGCCATCAACCGGGTTTGATGGCCGCGGTCATCAGTGCCAACGGCCCCCACATGACCATGGATAATACCCACCTGGCTGAAACCATCAGCCATGAACTGGCCAGGCTTTTTCCACACTGGCCCAAAGCCGAAGCGAATTGGGTAATCCGTGAAAAACGAGCCTGTTTCAGCTGCCATCCCGATGTTGACAAAAACCGCCCCGGCATCAAGACAGCCATAGAAAATCTGAGTTTATGCGGTGACTATGTGAATATCGAACCCACTTCACAGGCCGGATTACCCTCAACACTCGAAGCCGCCTTACGCTCTGGTGTAGAATGCGCCCGTAGACTTATCCAACAGCTCGCTTGAACATACTCGTTCATACCAGCCCATAAATTTAGAGAGACAGAGATGCAATACCTGGCCCCGATCGATTTACTCCATGGAAAAACCATACTCATTACCGGAGCCGGTGATGGTATCGGTAAAGTAGCTGCCAGGACCTTTGCATCCCACGGCGCCACCGTGGTACTTCTTGGCCGTACTATCCACAAACTGGAACAGGTGTATGACGAGATTATCCACGCCGGTTCCCCAGAACCCGCCATCTATCCGTTGAACCTGGAAGGGGCTGCGCCGAAAGATTACCAGGATCTGGCCACTACCCTGGAAGATCAGTTTGGCGCACTGCATGGTCTGCTGCATAACGCCGCCAATCTCGGTGCCAGCACCCCCCTGGCGCTGTACGATATTGAGCTCTGGTACAAAGTGATGCAAGTGAATCTCAACGCACCTTTCGTGATGACCCAGGCGCTGTTACCCCTGATCAGAAAAACCCCGGAATCCTCCATCCTGTTCACTGTAGACGATAAATCCTCCGCCTACTGGGGTGCCTATGGCGTATCCAAAGCAGCCATTACCGGTTTCATGCAAATTCTGGCCGACGAACTGGACAGTGAAAACCCGGTTAAAGTCAATGCCATCAACCCTGGCCCCACCCAGTCCGCACTGCGCATGCGGGCTTATCCCGGCGAGAACCCCAATGAAATGACACCCCCAGAAGACATCATGGGCACTTATCTATATTTAATAGGCAGGGATAGCGAGGGTGAGACGGGGAAGGTTTTTCAAGCACAGGGATAAAAAAGTTATAAGTCATAAGTCTCAAGTCAAAATCAAAAGCTCTGACTTACGACTTACGACTTATGAATTATGAATTATGATTTTTTTCATTTCATAATATCCACTTCAATTCCCTGCGCTCTTAGTTTATCTGCACGATCTTCGATGTAGCGCTGGAAATTGGTTTGGGTTTTATAGGCGCCGCTGGATACATAATCCATGATGGACTGGATGTGGAAAGCTTTAAGGTAAGCTTCTGCGCGGAATACTTCTTCACCCTGTGGATTAAAATAAACCAGACTCGGCGCATACTGTATGTTGAGCTGTTTGGCCCAGTCTTTGATTTTAATGGATTGACCGTCATGCCGGGTCATTTTATCGTCAGACCACATATCCAGCACGGCTACATCCAGTGTCTTTAGTAAGGCTCTGGACTCTGCCCTGCTCAGTATGTCCTGGTGTAATTCGTCACAGCTGTTGCATTGTTTTTGTTCGAACATTACCAGCAGATGTCTGCTGGAATTCAGCTGATTAAAATTATACGGCGCGGTTACGGATTCTACTTCCCGATGTATCACCCCTTTCGCAGGTGCTGGGGTAGCTCGTTCCAGATAGGCTCGAAAGGTTTCATGTTGATCTCGATGTTGCAGCACATAATCCAGTGCGGCATTGAATTTTCCCGGATCATAATAGCCATTGGTTCTTAAAACAGCTTTGCCCTGTTCATTAAAAAACAGCAGGGTTGGTGTATACATCACTTTCATTTTTTCTGCGAACTGCTTTTCGCTCAATGTAGCACCACCTACGGTAACTTCTCGATCACCCCAGATGTTCAATGTCGTTACATCGAAATGGCTACGGGTTTTTTCGCTGATGTCACGTTGGCCAAAATTGTCTTCCAGTAATTTTTTGCAGTAGGGACAACCGTCCTGATAAAAGAAAATCATCAGCCGCTTTCCGGCCTCACTGGCTTCCTGGATATCTTCATTGATATCCAGGAAGGAATTTTTAAACCAGCTCGGTTGCTCATGATAACCGGGATTCACCATACCCTGAATGAGTTCACCTTCCCGTTTAGCCAGGCTCTGGAAGGAAAAAACCAGGCCGATACAAACCAGCAACAACTTAATCAATTTATCTGGCATTTGCTTACCTTTTATTATTACGACTCCGACGGGTCTTTGGGTCGGCTTTTTGATCCGGTTTCTTTCCCCGTGGCGGCCCAGGCTTCCTGTGAGCAACCGTTTTTGCCGGTTTATCTTTTGATTTTTCGGCGTTTGGCTTCTCCGGCAGCTCATAGTGCAAGTCCACCATGGACGCTAATTCGATCACCTGCTTTTCCGTCAGTTCCCGGGTTTTGCCAGGACGCTGACTTTTATTCAGGATGACCGGCCCAAATCGCACTCGCATCAGACGGCTCACCTTGAGCCCAATCGCCTCCCACATCCTGCGCACTTCTCGATTGCGCCCTTCCATCAGCACCACATGGTACCAGTGGTTAGTACCCAGTCCGCCGGAGTCGACGATTTCTTCAAACCGGGCCATGCCGTCCTCCAACTGAACGCCATGGGTCAATTTGTACAGCATTTCATCGCTGGCTGTGCCCAGGGTACGTACCGCATATTCACGCTGAACCTGCCTGGAAGGATGCATCAAACGATTGGCCAGTTCACCTTCGTCGGTAAGCAGGATTAGCCCTGAGGTATTCAGGTCCAGTCGACCAATGGCCACCCAGCGGCTGTGTTTTAGCCCCGGCAGGCTATCGAATATAGTGGGGCGACCTTCCGGATCAGAGCGGGAACACACCTGGCCTTCGGGTTTATGGTAGGCAATGACTCGCGGCAGTTTGGCGTCGGTGGATTTAATAATGATTTTGCGGCCACTAAACATCACTATGTCACCGGGTTTTACATGGTCACCCAGTTGGGCAAGTTCACCATTGAGCTGTATTTTATCTTCAGATATCCAGATTTCGATCTGACGTCTTGAACCAAGTCCTTGCCTGGCCAGAGCTTTTTGTATACGTTCTTTATTCATAATTAACCAAATTCATAGATCAAGGGTAAACAATGCAATGAAAGTATTTCTGTTGTTAGTTGTAGCTTCGCTGTTTAATGGCATTGCACTCGCCGACGCCACCTTGGTATTTGTTATACCGTCTGTTACGGGTAAAGATCAGGTGGTCAATTACAGAATAAAGGATAATATGCTGCGCATTGACCAGGCAAACTCCAAGCAATATAAACTTTACGACAATACCCAGCAGGCCTTAATCAATATTGATGAAAACACGGGAAATATATCACGAATCGACAGCGATTATCTGAATAGTCGTGTAGCGGTCTTGAATCAGCAACGTCTGGAAAAAGTGGCTGAGGTGGAACAACAGCTGAAGGTTAAATTAAAATCAAAATCCTCCGAAGAAAAGCGTATCGCGCAAGACCTGCTGGCTCAAATCAAATACCCGGAGTTTTACGGCGCCCACACCCACCTGAGTGTACAGAATACCAAACAGACTCATACGGTCAAAAATATCAAATGCAATGTCTTTCAACTCACACGAAACGAACAAATCTTAAAACAGCTGTGCCTGGCCAGTCAGGACGCATTAAAACTGTCAGATGCTGATTATGCCACGCTTCGGGGCTTTTACCATTTTAACTACACCGTGTTTACCCGGCTCAGGATTGCCATGGGCAAAACCGACTTCATGCACGTGGATTATGAAAAGCAAAATATGGTTGGAATTCCTATTGAAGTGCTGAGAGTTACCAATAAAGATAAGACACCGGAAATAGTGCTGGATAAAATTAATCAAAATAAACTCGATCAGCTCTTGTTTAATAGCCAAAACCAAGCAAAATAGTCTATTATTGAAAAATCAGCCAAAAATGCTAGATTAACTCATGATTAGCACCAAACTGAAAAAAATTCTGTTTAAACTCAGTAACCTGTATTTCCCATTCAATAACCTGAATCCGGAACGGCTGCAGGAAATCGTTAACCATATTCGGGTCATCGAACTTCAGCAGGAAGAAATCCTGCAAATCAGGGGTAGCCGCAGCCAGGACTATCTTTACCTGATGGAAGGTCAGATCGACGTGGTCAGTGAAGGCAGTATCCAGAGCATTGAGGAGCCCTCCGACACCCAGAGATGCCCGGTACTGCTGCCCAAAGACAACAAGAGCTGTAACATCATCGCTAAAACCGACAGCATTATCTGTCATGCCAATCGCGAAATCCTGGACACCATTATCGCCTGGGACCATATTGGTCGGGAATCCAAGCAATTCGTCAAATACATGGACTTGATCCGCAACACCCTGGTGTTTAGAAGTATTCCCATGGAATACATCGAGAATGCTTTTTCTCGTATGCAGCACAAACTGTTCCGCGAAGGCGAAGTGATCAACAATCACCGCGAAAACTGCGATGCCTATTATCTGATTCTGTCAGGCCGGGCTGAGGTCCAGCATTTTGATAACCACACCGGTGAAAACCACCGGGTGACAGAACTGGGTATTGGCGACACCTTCGGCGATGAAGCCCTGGTATCCGGCAAGAATCTCACCGAAACCGTGATCATGCTGGAAGACAGTGAAATCCTGGTACTAGGCAAACAGGATCACCAGGAACTGATCCAGCGACCACTGGTACGCACCGTGCAGGCCCAGGTCGCCCAGACTATGCTGGATAACGGTTATAAACTGCTGGATGTTCGCTTCGCGGAAGAATTTTCAGAAAATCGCATCCCCGACGCCCAGCTGATGCCACTGGCCGAACTGTCCCAGCGACTGAATGAGCTGGATAAGGAGCAGCCCTACATCCTTTATTGCCATTCCGGCCCCAGAAGCGCCATCGCAGCCCTGATTCTGGCCAAGAACAAGATCGATGCCCTGTCACTGGAAGGCGGCATAAGGGACTGGCCTTACGAAATCGAATGCTCATCCCCCGGCACAAATTTTGTGTCTCGCACCAAAAAATTCCACTAGATCTAGTAGATAAGTTCACAAAAACCAGATAAAGGGTGTAGCTTTATCCACATAGCCCTTCTAAACTGAGTACAGCTTATGACGAAAAATCGTCACATAAGCTGGGCAGAAATCGTTTAATTAAGTGGAGACAGTATGCCAACTGATTATTCTGAAAAACGTAACTACTTCCGTATGCACCTTGACTGCAGCATGGAGTATTCGCTGAATGGTTCTGACGAGAAAAAAACCGGCGTGGTGAAAAATCTGAGTGGTGAAGGCGTTTCCCTCCTGATCGACCAGAAAGTGAATCCGGGTACAGAAATACAAATGAGTATCACCCCGGAAAATCCGATTACACCACCACTGGATATCACCGTAGAAGTTCTGCGCTGCGATAAAATCGATGCCGAAGGCTATGAAATAGCCGGCTCAATTATCAAACGCTAGAGCCCTGCAATAGCAGAGCATGCACGCCCCTCTCCTGTCGGTAGCTGGGATACCGACCAGATACACCTCTCCCTAAAAAACTCACTTATCAATAAACGCTTTATAAAATTTAAGTCCGCAAATGCACGCAAATAAACGCGAATAAGAGCAAAGTCACCAAAATATTGTACGCCATAGGCGTACAAATAAAACATTAGCGTTTATTTGCGTGCATTTGCGGACCCTGGCTTTTATCAGGCAAACTGGCTAAAACCGGCCGAAGGGGTGTCCTGGGAAGTAAATGACTCAATAGCCTGATTGTTGCGTTCTGGGGTCAGGGCAGCGCCCTGTTCTCGCTCAGAATTTAACTGAGCCTCTTCACGCCTTTGAATGGCAATTTCAAGCCGGGTCTGCGCCGCCATCTGGCTGGCATTGGCG
>JBLYYN010000319.1:0-5057 GCA_048550535.1 Gammaproteobacteria bacterium | reverse complement strand
TAGTAAGCTGTTGTTAAGCGCAAGCAGTACACAGTTATTTAAAGGACCTGAGATTGGTGAAGTGTTTTTCGGTGCTGGCATTGACGATACAGCCAACCCAGACATCAAAGCGGAAACAGGCAGCAACTCTGAAATTGCGCTCGCCTATAGCAATCAGCTGGAAAATCGTGGGCAACTAAACACAGGTGTTACTTTATTCCGTACCGATATCAATGACTATATCTATGACTATGCGGCCATACCTGCCGGAGGAGGTCGTTGGAAAGATAACGTCGGCGATATGATGATTGATGGTTATGAAGCTTACCTGGGTTATAACATCGGCAAACTAAAAACCCTGGTCACCCTGTCGGTAGCAGAAAGCGAACTTGATGCCTTTGCTGACTATACCGGTCTGGATGGTGCTCGCCTGGATCGTATACAGGGAGATACCCTGACTCTTAGCGCCGACTATGATATGCCGCAAAATGCTCTGGTTTTTCATTGGGATATGATGATTGTCGATGATGTCGATGCCGGCATAGACCTGGATGGTGCCAGTCTGGATAACTCAAAAGACGGCTTTACGGTGCATAATGTGTCTGTACGCTGGACACCGACTGAAGTGAAAGGCCTGTCCCTGACCTTCGGTATCGACAATCTGTTCGATGAGTTTTATGCCTCCCAGTCATCACGCACGGGCGTTAGCGCTCATCCTCTGTTTGGTGATCTATACCTGGTCGACTATGAACCCGGTAGAAACATCAAAATGACCGCATCTTACCAATTTTAACCATAACCATTGCCGATATTGCCCGTCAGACGACGGGCAATATCGTTAGAATTTCTTGAATATTATGAGTTTAATCAATAATAGTTGGAACTGGACCAGAACACCCGTTGCTAAAAAAGTATTTCACTTTTGCCGATGGTTACATGTTTATCTGTCCACAGCCTTATTTACCCTGTTGATATTTTTTAGTGTCAGCGGGATAACCTTGAATCATCCCAACTGGTTTACCGGGGACAATCAACAGGGGCAGCTGCACATTAGTTTGCCGGAAGATATTCGACAGCTGCTGTATAGTGATTCGCCCTCCATCGAGTTACTGAAAGATTTTATTGAAGCCCGTTCTGGACTGGTGAATCCCCGTAGCATAGATATAGATATCGAAAGCCATGAAATAGGCTTTGATTATCCTCTTCCTGCCGGCTATGCATTTGTGAGTCTACTGGCTGATAGTGGCACCATGGATGTTGAATTCAAAAAGGGTAATCTCATCGCTTTATTTAACGATCTTCACAAAGGTCGTCATACGGCATCTGCATGGTCATGGCTGATAGATATTTCGGCATTTGCAATTGCCCTGTTGTCGTTTACCGGTTTAATCATTTTACTACAACATAAACAGAAGCGATTAACTGGCTTAGTGCTGATGATCTCAGGTTCTTTAACACCAGTATTGGTCTTTCTAATATGGGTGCCATCCCTTGCTCTGGAGTAAATAATTTTATGAACAATATTGTTATCAAGAGGCTGGGCTTGCTGTTGCTATTGATGTTACTGCATAGATCAGGTCTGGCGAATAGCGTTGATATAGATGTGACTATACCGCCACTGGATGTAGCAACTTATCATCGTCCTTATGTTGCTGTCTGGCTGGAAACACCTCAACGTCGAGGTGTACATACCCTGGCGATATGGCATGAAAAGGATGACTGGTTAAAGGACCTGCGCCAATGGTGGCGAAAACTTGGACGAAATAAACAAACTTCATATGATGCAGCCAGTGGCGCCACGCGACGACCAGGTCATTATCATATTCACTGGGATGGACGGGATAGTACTGGAGCAACGGTTGAGAAGGGGGATTATTACCTGTTGTTTGAAGCTGCCCGGGAAGCAGGGGGCAGAGAATTTATACGCCAGAAAATTGTTTTAGGTGAGGATGCCCCACAACGCTATGAACTGCATGGCAATATAGAATTCGGTTCAATACTGATAAACATTAACACGAGGTAGTAACCATGATAACAATAATGAAGCAGAAACATGTTACCTGTGCCGGGTTATTGCTATTATTTTTATTTAGCAATACGGCGGCATCCCATGGACGGTTTATCCTTCCAACACATACCGTATTATCCGGCAAGGATCCAAAAGCAGTCAGTTTAATTGCCAGTATTTCCAACGATATTTTCCATCCTGATACGCCCCTGGGTGATAACGGTAAAGGTGTAGTGCCGACGCCCTTGCGCGGACTGTTTAAACAGCTTCAAGCTTATGTCATTGGTCCAGACGGACAAAAATACGACAATATCAGCTGGCAAGCTCATGAACGTATGTCAGTGGCCGATTATACTCTTGCGGATGATGGTACTTACCGTATCGTACTGCAACAATCTCCCACAGCAATGACAACATTTAACAACAAGGACGGAACACCCGGCAGAGCCTTCGGTAACACACCGGTCATACCGGAAGGAGTAACTAAGCTTACTCGGCGCATGGTGTCGTCACGAGTTGAGGCATTCATCAGTAAAAATGCGCCTAATCGTAAAGCCATGGACACTACCGGTGTTGGGCTCGAATTGATAGCAGAAAATCATTTCAATGATTTGTTCGTAAATGAACCGATATCAATGACATTGTTACTGGACGGAAAGTCATTGCAGCAGGGTTCTCGTGTGTATCTGCTGCGCTCAGGAACGCGTCACCGTAACCAGCGCGAGGAACAGATTTTCGAAACCGATAACCAGGGCAACTTTGAATTTACCATTAGACAACCGGGCTTCTACCTGCTGGAAACTGAAGTTGATATTCCTGGTAGCCAGGATACGGGCATAGATTTTTATCATCACAGCCTGTATATCACCCTTGAAGTATTCCCTGAGTAACTTTTTTTTGCAGACATACTAACAGAACACATGGACAGGATATTCTTTATGCGCCTTAGTAATACCATGAAATATCATCGGCTGAAAATTTTAATTGCTGGAAATAAATGAGATGAAAAAGAGTAGGGTAGAACAATGGTTGCTCACTTGAAACAGGAATCCAGTCGGCGACCTCATTTAAATTATGTATCATGGACATTACAGAACAATGGTGGATCCTAGTGCAAAACAGATGGACGTCTACTCTGTACCTACTGATAGTTCTGGCAATACATATCGGCTTACTGTTTATGATTTTCGGCACATGGGATCACATGAATACGATACAGCCGCAGCCAACTATTACTGGAGTCCTGATACAAACATCGCCAGCCGAAGTTGTACAGGCTCCCAGTAAACAGGCTGCGCCTGCACAGCCAGAATCAGTTCAGCCGCAGCTAAAGACGAAGAGAAAATTTAAGTTGAAATCGCAGCCTGATGCAAAACCGAGGCAGATAGCGGAAAATGTTATTAGTCATAAACCTTTGCAACAAAAGCAAACTGATACGCCTAAGCAATATGTACCATCGACACCTGCTACTAATGAACTGGATAGCCTTGGGGCACCTGTGACGCTGCCACAAGTCGATGCCAGTCGCTTGAACAATCCTGCACCGGCTTATCCAATAGCGTCACGTCGGCGTGGTGAGGCTGGAACCGTGGTCCTGGAAGTGTTAATCATGCCCGATGGCAGTGTGGCGGAGGTAAGGATTAAACACTCCAGTGGATATCCTCGTCTGGATAAATCCGCGTTAACTGCGGTAAAACGCTGGCACTATATGCCGGCAAAACAGAATGGAGTTCCGATTCAATACAGTTATTTGCAACCAGTCAATTTTGCGTTGCGTAAGCGAATATAAATAGTTTTTAGGAGTGTGTTATGGAAATTAATCCATATGGGGTTGTGGCTATGTGGCAGCAGGGCGATGCCATTATTAAAAGTGTAGCCATCTTACTGTTATCTATGTCCATTGCATCCTGGTATGTTATTACTGTACGTATGGTAGATTTGTTTCAGCTGCAACGGCAATTGCGTACTACACAGGAGTTCTGGCATGCGAAAAGCTTCACCGAGGGTCTACGATTCCTGGGTACAGAGGACTCGCGAAATCCTTTTCGACAATTGGCGGAAGAGGGCCAGGCAGCACTGGCGCATCACAGAAATTATAAAACTGATTTGCATGGCCAGTTGCCTTTATCTGACTGGTTAAGTGACTGTCTACGTGTTTCGATTGATGAAAGTACTGAACGCTTGCAACGAGGTTTATCTATACTGGCATCGGTAGGCTCTACCGCACCCTTTGTCGGTTTGTTTGGAACCGTCTGGGGTATTTACCATGCTCTGGTAGGTATAGGCGTCAGTGGCCAGGCCAGTATTGATAAGGTAGCGGGTCCCGTGGGTGAAGCATTAATTATGACCGCCTTCGGTCTTGCGGTGGCTATACCAGCGGTACTGGGCTATAACGCATTGACTCGCAACAATAAAATGCTGCTGGGAAAATTAAATCGATTCGGCCAGCAGTTGCACGCGTTTTTTCTAACTGGTGCGCCCATTGCTAAGCAAGCCAGCTTAAAGTCTGATCAGGAGGCCCATTAATTATGGCGTTCGGTAATGAACTGAGTGACGATGCTGAAGTGATGAGCGAAATCAATATGACACCGCTGGTGGATGTAATGCTGGTTCTGTTGATTATATTTATGATTACGCTACCGGTACTTACACACTCTGTAAAAATTGACTTACCCCAGGCAGAAAATGCACCTAATGCTGTAGAACCTGAAACAATCACCTTAAGCATAACCGCAGATGCAACCGTACATTGGAATGAAAACATAGTAAATGATGAACAACTTGAACAGCGATTGCTGAATGTTATACAACAACAGCCACAACCGGAAATTCAATTGCGGGGTGACAAGGCAGTAGCCTATGAACACGTCGTTAAAGTAATGGCCGCAGTACAAAACGCTGGAATAAGCAAGCTGGGATTTATCACGCAGCCAGATACATAAACCACATTGGAGTACCAGGGCATGGCTGTTAGAGTCAGCTCCTGCTGTTTAGAGTTACACTGATAACTACGCATAATGTATATTATGTTAAATTACCTTCAATGCTAAATAGCTATGGACGTGATCTG
>JBLYYN010000318.1:0-2904 GCA_048550535.1 Gammaproteobacteria bacterium | reverse complement strand
TTCACCAGCCTCGCTCACGATTCTGTACAGATCCTGGAATGGTCGATCAATCAGGTGATGGACATCCCGTCCCTGCAACAAACCCTGGTGATGAATGCACACACCGGGCTGGGGCTGGATAAAATGCGTATACAGCCACAGTTGCAGGTAGGTTTTCGACAGGGTGGTGAAAGAATCTGCCCGGCTGGACGGCAAGGTCATCATTCCCTGAAAAAACTGTTCCAGGAAGCGGAGGTGCCACCCTGGCTCAGAGATAGAATCCCCCTCATTTACCAGGATGGTGAATTGATAGCGGTTGCTGGTTACTGGGTGGCTGATGAGTACAAAGTGGCTGCTGATGAGGCCGGGCTGTTTCCAGAACTGATCGCTATGAAATGACAAGGCCCTGGGAATTTCAGACCAGGACCTTCTAACCATCAAACGGCTAGGTAGAACAGCGTGATCGCCTGGCGTTTTACCCGCTTGAGGTACCTGGAATCCAGCAGGCTGATGTCATCACAAAGCTATTGTATTGTCATGGCTAGCCGGTTGCATAAGGCTTTAGCTTGCCCGGAATGCACATGCCTTCAGGTGACCGGAAGTGTGATTAGCATAGCAGTGGCCAGGCTCAATACTCGGCTTAGTGGCGAGATTGATTCCGGCTTAGCCACATAGTTTGTGCTTTTTCCATGGCATCGCTGGGTGAATCGGCTTTGCCCATCAGCTTCAGGGCTATGGCCGCAGTAGATATAACCGCCGCTTCGCCATATTCATTGGCTTCATCAGCTCGCCATACGGCTGCCAGACGTCCAGGATCCAGGTTTTCTTCTTTCATATGGCGTTTTTCGAACAATGCAGGCCAGGTTTCATCGAACATCTCCTTACCGTATACAGAGGAGACAGTACATTCGGTATCCGGGTTGCGCTCCACTTCTCCTGCTTCACCCTTGAATACCGCAAGATGGGTTTTGCCCATGATTTGAGCGGCTTCCTGATGTACCTTCTGGTAACCGGGATGAAATATGGCCTGGATGCAGTAAGGCGCATGCAGAGGATTGATCATACGACCCACGGTGTGAACAGGAGAGCGTAGACCCAGGAAGGGCCGTAATTCAATGATGTCCCTGAGTCGCGTACTGATGGCGTGTAGAGGCATATAGCAGAAGTTGCTGTCATGGATATGCTGTTCAGCTTCATCCAGTGTGCTGGCAATCTTAATGCCTAATGGTGTCAATACTTCGGAGGTATAAACCCGACCCGCAGTGTGGCCCTCGGCACCATGCATACACACCCGTATGCCATTTTCCGCCAGCAACAGGGCACTGAGTACATACCAGGGAGAGTGACGACGTTTACCGGCGTAGGAGGACCAGTCCAGGTCGGCTTTTGGGGAATCGGGGCTGTGGATGAAATCGCGAACAGCGGTTACAAAACCGGCGACTTCTTCTGCTGTTTCTTCTTTGACCCGAAGTAGCATCAGAAAAGCACCTAGTTGTTCTGCGGTAACTTCATCTTTCAGGATCATGGACATAGATTCATAGGCTTCTTCGGTGGTAAATCCACGGGAGCCACGTTTACCTTTGCCAAGGATCCGAATATAGGGGGCAAATGGATGTTCTTCTTGCATAGGGGGCGTTTCTCAGTAATAACAACAGCTGGGCAATATAAGGGCGATAGATAAAAATTTAAACCCAGAGAAACCCGGGTTTAAACCATCATGATGAGTAGAATAACAAAGCCAATCACCGCCAGAATGGGGATGATAAAGCCCATCCAGTCCTGAGCCGTGCCCTTAGGTGCATTCTTAACCGCCTGCCTCATGCGGGGGAAAATGAACACCATCATAGCCCCCAGAAATAATGCGCTACCGATTTGTAACCAGTCCATAATCTTAAAGCCTCATTGAGTAACATAAAAAAGCCCCGTAAAACGGGGCTTTATATACTGATATATACAGCAGTTTAGTCGTCAGAAAACGCACCCAGCAGGTGTAACAGTGCCGTGAACATATTCAGCAGTGACAGGAAAATGCTGGCAGCAGCCATGATGTAGTTAGTTTCACCACCGTGGATGATAGACGAAGTCTCATACAGGATAAAACCACTCATTATCATAACGACTACGGCATTAACCACCAGAAACATCACTGGCATTTGCAGGAAAATGTTTAGCAGAGCAGCGCCCAGTACTACAAACATACCTACCATGAGGAAACCAGCCATGAAACTGAAGTCCTTACGAGTGGTCAGGGCGTAACCGGACAGACCTAGGAAAATAACACCTGTGCCACCCAGAGCGGTCATCACGATGCTTGGGTTAACCGAGAGGTAGTGGCCTACAATAGGGCCCAGACCCAGACCAAACAATCCGGTGATGGCAAAAATTACAGGGATACCGGCAGCGGAATTGGCTGTGCGTGGTAATACAAACCAGAGCATGGCAATCGCGCCAATATTTGCAATTAATGCAGCACCATGACCGAGACCCATGGCAATACTGGCATAGGCCAGCACAGCACTGAAGAGCAGTGTCATGGACAGCAGAGCATAAGTATTTTTCAGTACTTTATTAGTAGCAAGTACCGATTCCTGGGAGCGGCTAAGGGTAATGTTCTGATCGTTCATAGACCTTCCTGTTCAT
Organism: Gammaproteobacteria bacterium; assembly: GCA_048550535.1. Lineage (GTDB taxonomy): Bacteria > Pseudomonadota > Gammaproteobacteria > SZUA-229 > SZUA-229 > CBDULX01. The sequence goes on along the minus strand of JBLYYN010000318.1, from coordinate 285 downwards.
ATTGGTTGAGTGCAAAGAGAATAACACTATTCAATGACCAGTAAAACCGTATATTAGTTCCGTATTTATTGCCCAGGGTCTGGTTTTGATCGGTGAATTCATGTATTCTAGCGCCCCTCAACGCGTAGTGATAGATCTGGAGAGATGGCTGAGCGGTTGAAAGCACCGGTCTTGAAAACCGGCGTAGGTTTATCCCTACCCAGGGTTCGAATCCCTGTCTCTCCGCCATCCATAAAAAAGCCCCCTCATTGCAGGGGGCTTTTTTATGGATGGCGGAGAGACAGG
>JBLYYN010000317.1:0-14865 GCA_048550535.1 Gammaproteobacteria bacterium | reverse complement strand
TGTGTCGGGTGTCACCCTGCTCGCCTTCAAAAATAATGGCGGTTTTGTCGGCCTTGCTGGCCAGATGTCGGTCCAGGCAATTGTATGACACATTCAGGCTGCCATCGGTGAACCATTTGAATTGAGGTGCCTGGCTATCATCCAGCGTTTCCGTAAAAGGGGTTTGCCAGTCGAGCATGGCGCGGGCCTGTTCTGCCCAGAATCCGGTGTAATCGGTTTCAGCCTGGTGGTGAAGGGCTTCAAAATCAGCTTTTTTAATGCGCGCCCTGTCGCAGAATTTAGTAGATGGCTTAAACAGACGATCTTCTATTAAACCGGATTCAATATTATTGCTCGACATGCCCCTCTCCGATAAAGATTATTTTTTGAACGGCAAGCATACCGGCTGTCTGTGGGTGACGCAACACGACTTAATCAATGAAAGGAATCTTCGCTCTAGACGGGACCCTGCTCAGGGTCCAGTGGCCCTTGGCCCACTGCCAGAACTCATGCAGACTGGCCTGAGCCAGTTCTTCAGGTGGTTGCTGATGGAGAAATTTCATTACTTTCAGTAGTGTGGCGACCGGGTTTTTGATATCGATCGCAGCTGCATGGGTCTGTTTGCTCAGTTTATCGCCCTGTGCATTCACTGCCAGTGGCAGGTGGGCATACTGGCAAGCGGGATAGTCGAGACACTGTTGCAGGTAAATCTGCCGAGGCGTGGATTCCAGCAGATCGAATCCTCGTACGATATGGGTAATGCCCTGCCAGGCGTCATCTACCACCACCGCCAGCTGGTAGGCAAACAGGCCGTCGCGGCGGCGCACGATGAAATCCCCCAGGCTGGTGTGAGGGTTATGCCCGTAACTGCCCATAATGGCATCGACGAATTCGATATGCTGATTACGCGTGCGCAGGCGAACAGCATGCTCGTGATGTTCCGGGTGATCGCTGTTCTGGCAAGTACCAGGGTAAATAATGCCCAGAGGGCCATGTTCGGCCTGTTGCCTTAGCTGACGGCGACTGCATATGCAGCGGTAGATTAAATCTTTCGCCGTAAGCTGATGAAGAGCTTCCTGGTAGGCCTGTGTGCGCCGGGTCTGGTAGATCACTTCGTCCTGCCACTCGAAGCCATAGGCTTCAAGGGTCTTCAGGATATCGCTATCGGCATGCCTGACATTGCGCAACACATCCACATCTTCCATGCGAACCAGCCATTCTCCCTGCTGACTCAGGGCTTCCAGATAACTGGCCAGAGCCGCAATTAGGGAACCAAAATGCAATGGACCTGTGGGTGAGGGGGCAAAGCGTCCCCGATAGAGGGGTTTCTGATCAGACATCGTAAACTTGAACCGGGCTTATAGGCCCGGATCTTGACGATTTTGGCAGCTTATTTGCCCTTGATCTGCTTTTCCTTGATCTCATCAAGGCTTTTGCAGTCGATACACTGGGTGGCTGTTGGGCGGGCTTCCAGTCGGCGAATACCGATTTCCACACCACAGGTTTCGCAATAGCCATAATCCCCGCTATCAAGCATATCCATGGACTCATCGATCTTTTTAATCAATTTTCGTTCACGATCACGGGTACGAAGTTCCAGGCTGAATTCTTCTTCTTGAGAAGCTCGGTCAGCGGGATCCGGGAAATTGGCGGCATCATCTTTCATGTGATCGACAGTACGGTCAACTTCCTGCATCAGCTCATTTTTCCAGCCTTGAAGGATATTCCTGAAGTGCTCAATCTGTGTTTCATTCATGTATTCTTCACCCTTTTTTTCATTGTAAGGGGCGAAGCCGTGTAATTTTTGTGCCAAAGTATCAGGCATCGAGATCTCCGATATTTTTTAGTCTCTGCAAGCGCGACGCGATTTAATAGCAAAAATTGCGTCAATAAGCAACCAATTATAGTAAACAAGGTTGCTTTTCCTAGTACGAAAAACTTTAAAAAAGTGAAAAATTTAAGGAATTAACAAGTTAAAATACATTATATTTTTAAATGCAGAAAAAAGCACTTTCTTATTAACCATAATAAAAACAATAAAATAGATATGCTGAGTAGCATAGGTCTCATTTCAGATACTGTCTAGTTGGACATCTAATTACATCAGAAAATAAATTTAATGACTCTCAATACCATCATTGATAGAAATATCAATATTGTCATCCACGCCGCACATGGAAAGTTTGCCCCGATGACGTTAGACACATACTGAACGGATTAGTCAACAATACTGATTTCACGAAAGACATGAACGTGGTCTGGGATTTTCGTGAAGTCTCAGATATCAATTTCTCTGCCGATGAACTTAGGCTGATAGTTGCACATACGGAAGCTTATCTGGCCCACCGTACCTCCGGTTACAAGCTGGCGCTGGTGTCCGATGATGATTTAATCTTCGGTCTGGCCCGGATGTTCATGGTTTACTGCGAGCATCTACCGATCAAGATAACCACGTTACGCTCTATGGAAGAAGCCCTGCAATGGGTTCAGGCGGATTGATCGGCGGCCAGGCTTATTATAGCTTTTTTTCCACTCGAGTAATCAGCGATCCTTTGGCCAGGCGTAATCGAATCTGTTCCCCGGATTGAACCTGCTGACTGTCGGTAATGGTTTCACCCTGGTTGTTGCTGGCGATGGCATAACCGCGGCTCAGGGTTTCCAGTGGACTGACGGCATGCAGGGTACGTGACAGGCTGGCCAGTAGTTGACGTTTGCTCTGAATAGTGGATTTATTTACCAGAAGTAATCGGTTTTGCATTCTGGCCAGGTTTTGTTGTCCATTGCGGATGCTAATTTCCGGCGAGCAGGCCTTTAGCCGATTAAGCTGGTGGCGGTAAATATGCTGTTGCAGGCGAAGGCCATAGAACCAGCTGGTTTTCAGCCGCTGCTCCAGCTCATCCAGCCGTTGTGTCTGCTGTTGCAGGTAACTGGTCGGGTGTTGCTGCTGCAGGCGTTTTTCCAGCCAGCCCAGCTGTTGCTGAAAGCCATGGATCTTATTCAACATCAGCTGTTGCAGACGTTGCTGGTAGGCTTGAAAGCTCTGTAGATACTGATTCTGTTCAGGGCTGATCAATTCGGCAGCCGCAGAAGGGGTGGGGGCTCGGGCATCGGCCACAAAGTCGGCGATGGTGAAATCAATTTCATGACCCACACCGCTGATAACGGGGATATCGCAGTTGGCGATAGCACGAGCTACCCTTTCCTCATTGAAGGGCCAGAGGTCTTCCAGCGAGCCTCCACCGCGCACCAGTAGCAATACATCACAGTCTTTGTCATGGCAGGCACGCGCTAATTGCTTAACGATTTGTGGTGCGGCGGCATCCCCCTGGACCGCGACCGGGTAGATTAATACTGGAATGGCCGGAAAGCGCCGTTGCAATACACTCAGCACATCACGAATGGCCGCACCGGTGGTGGAGGTGATGACGCCTATGCGCTGGGGCAGGTGAGGCAAGGTTTTTTTTCTATCTTCGTCGAACAAACCCTGTTCAGCCAGCTGGGCTTTTAGCCGTTCGAATTCACGTTGTAAGGCACCATCGCCGGCTTGTTCCATGTGTTCGAGCAATAACTGGAAATTGCCACGGGCTTCGTACAGGCTGACTCGTGCCCGTACCAGTACCTGTTGTCCATTTTCTGGCCGGAAGCGCAAAAACTGGTTACGTCCCTTGAACATGGCGCAGCTGACCTGGGCTTTGGCGTCTTTCAGGGTGAAATACATATGGCCGGAGGAAGGTTGCGACAGGTTGGAAATTTCGCCCTCTACCCAGAGCAGGGGAAACTCGGATTCGAGCAGGCTGCGTACACTAAAATTGAGCTCGGATACGCTGTGGATGGTGCGTTGGGGTTGCAGGTTGGTGCTATCAGTCATGGGCCAAGATAATAGATTTTTCATGAGCCAAGTACCAGCGATTTTTAACTTTGGCTGACTTAAGTCTGAATTCACGATTTCCCTTTAAAATCCGCATTTTATGAACTTGTCATAGTTCAGTTGAATCTTATATAATTGTACGATTTACCAGACTAAACAGGAGCCGTTATGCGAATTACCCAGGAAGCACTCACTTTTGATGATGTGTTGTTGATTCCCGCCCATTCTACGGTCCTCCCTAACGAGGTGAGTCTGGGCACCCAGCTTACCCGCGACATACGATTGAATATTCCATTGATTTCGGCTGCCATGGATACGGTGACCGAAGCTCGCCTGGCCATTGCATTGGCCCAGGCCGGTGGCATGGGTATTATTCATAAGAACATGAGCGCTGAGGAGCAGGCACATCAGGTATCCATGGTGAAGAAATACGAAGCTGGAGTCATCAGTGAGCCCATTACCGTGCCTTCCAGCACCACGGTGAGTGCAGTGCTTAAACTGACCCAGGAAAACAGCATCTCAGGTGTGCCGGTGGTGGATGGCCTCGATCTGGTGGGTATAGTGACCGCCCGCGACCTGCGTTTTGAAACCGGGATGGACAAACCGATTACTGAAATCATGACGCCCAAGAACAAGCTGGTAACGGTAAAAGAAGGTGCCAGTCGGGAAGAAGTGCTGGGTCTGCTGCATAAACATCGCATCGAAAAGGTGCTGGTAGTGAATGACCAGTTCCAGCTACGTGGCATGATTACGGTTAAGGATATCCAGAAATCCGATGATTTTCCCAATGCCTGTAAAGATGGACACGGCCGCCTGCGGGTGGGTGCTGCGGTGGGTACCGGTGCCGAAGCGGAAGAACGTGTAACAGCCCTGGTGGGTGCCGGTGTTGATGTGATCATTGTGGATACCGCTCATGGTCACTCACAGGGTGTACTGGATAGAGTGGCCTGGGTAAAGAAAAGTTTCCCGGATGTTCAGGTGATCGGGGGTAATATAGCCACTGCTCAGGCCGCCAAGGACCTGGTCAAGGCCGGTGCCGATGCAGTGAAAGTCGGTATTGGCCCAGGCTCGATCTGTACTACCCGTATTGTGGCCGGTGTCGGAGTGCCTCAGATATCCGCGGTATCCAACGTCGCCAAGGCATTAGAAGGCACCGGTATTCCTCTGATTGCCGATGGTGGCGTGCGCTATTCCGGTGATGTGGCCAAGGCTCTGGCTGCCGGTGCTTATTGCATCATGATTGGCGGTCTGTTTGCCGGTACCGAAGAAGCACCCGGTGAGGTAGAACTGTTCCAGGGGCGTTCTTACAAGTCTTACCGTGGCATGGGGTCTATTGGTGCCATGGAGAAAGGTTCCAGTGATCGTTATTTCCAGGATAAAAATGCCGGGGCAGAAAAGCTGGTGCCGGAAGGTATCGAAGGTCGTGTGCCTTATAAGGGACCAATGAGTACGATTATTTACCAGTTGTTGGGTGGAATTCGTGCCAGTATGGGTTATGTGGGCTGTGCCAACCTGGATGAAATGCGAACCAAACCTGAGTTTGTACGGATTTCCAGTGCCGGTATTCAGGAGTCACACGTGCACGATGTGACCATCACCAAAGAAGCTCCAAATTACCGCACTTAAATAAATTATTGCCACAGAGTCACGTAGAATTTATGCCCTTTGGGTACACAGAGTTTTTAATATTTAGATCTCTGTGCTCTCTGAGACTCTGTGGCAAATTAATCCAACAATATTGCAGCCATATCTATGACTACTCAAAACATTCATGCTGATCGTATCCTGATTCTGGATTTTGGTTCCCAGTACACCCAGTTGATTGCACGTCGCATCCGTGAGGCGGGTGTGTACTGCGAGCTTTATGGCTGGGATATGGATGTTGAGGTACTTAAGGAATTTAAACCCTCAGGTATTATTCTTTCCGGTGGCCCAGAGACCGTCACCGAAGAGGAATCGCCTGTGGCGCCGGATATCGTATTTGAGCTGGGGGTGCCGGTATTGGGTATCTGTTATGGCATGCAGACCATGACCTCACAGCTGGGCGGTAAGGTAGAGAACGCCGATCATCATGAATATGGTTACGCACAGGTACGCGCCCGTGGACATACTAAATTGTTGAAAGACATCGAAGACCATACTACGGAAGAAGGTTATGGATTGCTCGATGTGTGGATGTCCCATGGGGATCGGGTGGTGGAGTTGCCACCAGGGTTCAAACTCATGGCATCCACCGATTCAGCACCCATCGCCGGTATGGCCAATGAGGAAAAAGATTTCTACGGCGTTCAGTTTCACCCGGAAGTCACCCATACTCGCCAGGGCCAGCGCATTATTCAGCGCTTTGTTCACGACATCTGTGGCTGTGGAAATTTATGGACCGCCGATAACATCATTGACGATTCCATCGACACCATCCGTAAGCAGGTGGGTGATGATGAAGTGTTGCTAGGCCTGTCCGGTGGTGTCGATTCATCGGTGGTGGCTGCCCTGTTGCACAAGGCGATTGGGAATCAACTGACCTGCGTATTTGTTGATAACGGACTGTTGCGCCATCGGGAAGGTGATCAGGTGATGGCGACCTTTGCCGAGCACATGGGTGTAAAAGTGATTCGGGTCGATGCGGAACAGCGCTTTCTGGATGCACTTAAGGGTGAAAATGATCCAGAAAAGAAACGTAAAATTATCGGTAACCTGTTCGTAGATATTTTCGAGGAACAAGCGAATAAATTAGTTAACGCAAAATGGCTGGCCCAGGGGACGATTTATCCCGATGTGATTGAGTCTGCCGGCGCCAAAACCGGTAAGGCACATCTGATCAAGTCCCACCATAATGTGGGTGGTTTGCCCGATTACATGAAACTGAAACTGTGCGAGCCCTTGCGGGAGCTGTTCAAGGATGAAGTTCGCAAGTTGGGTGTGGAGCTAGGTCTGCCTTACGACATGGTGTACCGTCATCCGTTCCCGGGTCCGGGACTGGGCGTGCGCATTCTGGGCGAAGTCAAAAAAGAATACGCTGATATATTACGTCTGGCCGACCATATCTTTATTCAAGAGCTAGCTAAACATGAACTGTATAATCAGGTTTCTCAGGCTTTTACCGTATTTCTGCCGGTAAAGTCTGTGGGGGTTACCGGTGATGGTCGCCGTTACCAGTATGTAGTGGCCCTACGTGCGGTAGAAACCATCGACTTCATGACCGCCCGCTGGGCCCATTTGCCCTACGATTTCCTAGATCATGTGTCTCGCAGAATTGTGAATGAAGTGAATGGTATATCCCGAGTAGTGTACGACATCACCGGCAAACCCCCAGGCACCATCGAGTGGGAATAAATAATCTTGCCACAGAGACACAGAGGTCACTGAGGTTTTTATAATTTAATAATTTCTCTGGGTTCTCCGTGACTCTGTGGCATGTTAATAATCAACAATGGAAAATAACGACCAACACTGGATGCAGCAGGCCCTGGAGCTGGCTGACAGGGCAGAGGCCGAAGGCGAAGTTCCGGTGGGTGCTGTCATCGTGAAAGATAACCAGCTCATTGCCGAAGGCTGGAATCATCCCATTCAAACCCACGACCCCTCCGCCCATGCCGAAATGATGGCCATGCGTGCAGCAGGTCAAATTATGCAAAATTACCGGTTAATTGATACTACGCTTTATGTCACCCTTGAGCCCTGTGCTATGTGCGTAGGGGCCATGGTTCATGCGCGTATCAAGCGGCTGGTGTTTGGTGCCTATGACCCGAAAACAGGCGCTGCGGGTAGTGCCCTGGCGCTGATTCAGTCTGATATACATAATCACAGGATTGAGGTTAGGGGTGGTGTCATGGACCTTGAGTGTGGGAATCGCTTGCAGGCATTTTTCAGGAACAGACGGCAAAAGCTGAAGTAGCTAATCACCGGTGTGATGTTGTTTTTAACCCGTTTATATTTTACTGGACAGGTTTACGATTTTCTTATTACTGGCAACAATCGTTCTCGCCATATCCTTTATTAATTTTTCGGCCGTTGCAGGCCGCGTACAAAGCAGGTTGTGGAAGTGTTCGCTGGGTACCACCAGCACTGTGCAGTGAGAGGAGGCCATTACACTGGCGGTTCTTAAAGTACCCGTTAAAGCAGCAATGGCGCCAAATATTTCATCTGGCTTGATTGCGCCTACAGTGGTGTTGCCTACCTTAACTTCAGTCGATCCGGTAATTAGTGTGTACACTTCGTTATCGTTATCGCTATCGCCCTCCTTGATAATGATATCTCCCTTGTTGTACTGACGAATTTCTGGATGAAACTCAACCTCCTTCTGGATCTGATCGCTGAATAAATTCTGATAAGCCATGATCAGGTTCATCAAATATTGATTCCAGGCCTCAGTCCGCATTTCATCGTTGCGTATATGTTCTAATAGCTGAGGGCCATCATACTCATCGACTACAATGGCAAAGTCAGTTCGGTAATGGCAGGGTTTATCCAGCAGTAAACCATCAGCACCCACCAGATCACCCGTTTCATGGTTAAAAGTGAGGCTGTCATGATAGGTTTCGATCAGTATTCCATCCTGGATAAAGTATACAGATTGAGTGCTGGCAAGATCGATTTCTGCTTCTGAAGGGATTTGCAGCATCTGTGTTTTGACCGGTGCCTGATCCAGAAAGCAATGAATCAGTGCCTGGTTGTCTTCCCAAAGTATTCGATGTTTGTCAAAGCCGGATATATTGTTAAACATAAGGATCTGTTCGGGTTATTGTATTTTAACAATAGACTGTACTGAGATGATGTAAAGCATGATGCCTGTGTCTGAGACTATTTTTTGATCCTGCAATAAATTTATGAGCAGATTTGTGAATCAGTCAAAATTGATATAATTCTCAGTCCTCATCATTTATAGATACGATTATGGCAAAAACGACCATTGATAGCTGGGATGCGGGTTTTTTCAGGCAATCAGCCATGTTTGAGCCAGTTGCGCAGGCGGCGGCAAAATTCAGTGCCTGTAGCGACTGGCCAACGCTGGATTTAATTAATCAATTGTTTGAAAGCAAACAGCAGGCAATTCGGGCTGTGCCCCAGGCTGGGGTAGCCAGCTGCTTTGAAGAACAGTACGAACCGAGAATTTACCTGAAAAGTGAGCTGCAGACTCGGAGCAGCAACTGGCATGATTTTTTTAATGCTCTGGTGTGGCTGCAATTTAGCAAGACCAAACGGGAACTGAATCGCTTGCATTACTATGAGGCCTTGCAAAGGGACGAAAAAACTAACAGGAGCAGGGTCGAAAATGCCATAGCTCTGTTTGATGAATGTGGATGCATTATTATCAGTTCAGATCAAAGCTTGCTGGATCTGATACGTAATCATCAATGGTATGAGCTGTTTGTAGAACGGCGCGAATCATTCTTCCAGGATATCGAATGTTATATCTTTGGTCATGCCATGTTTGAAAAGGCTCTAAATCCCTATATTGGTATGACCTGCCAGGCCATTTTGATACATTCTGAACAACTGCTAAATGCGGAATTAACGGATATCGATCAACAGCTTGCTCAGCTTTGGCAGCGAGGTGATATTCGTAAGCCTGCGCATCTTTTCCCTTTTCCTGTATTAGGCGTCCCAGGCTGGTATGAAGGGGAGCAGTCAGAGCATTTTTATCGCAATACCGATTATTTTCGTCCCAGGCGTGAAGAATAGGCTTCATATATAATGCTAACGGTAATCTCGAAATAGATTATCGTGACTCCTTAAAATGCAGGACAGGACCATGATTAAAGGTGTTCTTCTGGATTTATCCGGTGTGCTCTATGAGGGTGATTGTGCCCTGCCAGGTGCGGTGGATGCCCTAAAGCGCCTGAGCCGTCAATTACCTGTGGCCTATGTTACCAATACCAGCCGCAAACCTCGATCTACTGTACATGCCATGTTGCAGAGTATGGGTTTTGATATTGCAGTGCAGGATGTCTTTACAGCCGCGACAGCTGCTCATCAATATATCCAGAGTCATCGACTAAGGCCTCATCTGTTGATCCATCCGGCACTGGATGAGGAATTTTCAGATTTAGATAGCAGGCACCCCAATGCCGTGGTATTGGGTGATGCGGCTGAGTACTTTACTTATAACAAGCTGAATCAGGCTTTCAGAGTGTTGATGCAGGAAGAATCTATACCCCTGATTGCTATGGGCTATAACCGTTATTTTAAGGAATCTGATGGCCTGAGTCTGGATCTGGGGGCCTTTGCTTCATGCCTGGAATTTGCCAGTGGTAAGCAGGCTATTATAACCGGCAAACCAGCACGGGATTTTTACCTACAGGCGGTGGCCCATCTCGGTTGCACGCCTGAGCAGGTGCTGATGGTCGGCGATGATGTGTATTCTGATGTTGAAGGAGCCATGCATGCGGGCTTGCAGGCCTGTCTGGTGAAAACCGGTAAATATCGTGAGGGCGATGAAATTAAAATTGATCATCAACCTGATCGATTGTGCAACAATTTTAGTGATCTGGTGGAAGATTTATTCGGTCATTAAACTCAATTCAAACGTTCAACAGTGACTAAAATCTGCCACTGAGCCACAGTATGCTTGATACCATATTTCTCTGTGTACTTTGCGGCTCAGTGGCTGATATTTTTTAATGTTTACTTTTGATTAATCCTTATTCCTTCTGAATACTAGCTATTATGTGAGCCATCACAGAATGGCAGATTGCCGGATTTACCACAGCCACAAACATAAATCGTTTCTTTACTTTCGGCAGTGTGTGCGAATGGGGTTTTATCGGTTGCCTTGTGTGAGCCGTCACAGAAAGGGGGCGTCTGGGTTAGCCCGCATTGGCACAGATAAACACTGTCGCCGGCATTAACCTCAACAGCATAGGGTTGGCCCTGTTCGTATAATTTCATTTTGTACTCCAGTTATGGTTGGCTTGTGTAATTATAATAAGGTCATGATTCAAAAACGATCACGATTATGGCTCGATTCGAAATCAAGTTCTGGCCCCAGTGGGATAATCTGGCTTGGATTTATCGATGTATGGCTGAAATAATAATGACGTTTTATGTAATCGAGATCGATGGTACTGGCAATACCTGGTAGCTGGTAAAGCTCCTTAAGATAATTCCAGATATTGTGATAATCAATAATTCGTTTCAGATTGCATTTGAAATGGCCAACATATACCGCATCAAACCTTACCAGGGTAGTAAATAAGCGCCAGTCTGCTTCGGTGATTGTTTCCCCGGTTAAATAACGTTGTTGTGCCAGTACCGATTCAATTTGATCAAGGGCATCGAATAATTTATGGAAGGCGGTGTTATAGGCCTCCTGGGATGTGGCAAAACCACATCGATAGACGCCATTATTGATGTTTTCATACACCAGGTCATTGATGCGGTCGATGTCTTCTCTGAGTTCAATGGGGTAGTAATCGATGCTGATGTCGCTAGATTGCGGGAAGGCCGAGTTCAGCATACGGATTATTTCTGAGGACTCATTATTGACGATGGTTTGTCGTTGTTTATCCCAGAGTACAGGTACGGTGATCTGACCTGTAAATTCCTTATCAGCGAGCGTGTACAGCTGGTGTATGTATTTGAAGCCATAAACATGGTCAATATAAGGTGACTGTTCGTGGTCGGAAAAAAACCAGCCCTGTTCCAGCATGTCCGGCTCCACTATGGATAGGCCAATCACCGACTCCAGTTTTTTCAATTTTCTAAAGATAACGGTGCGGTGTGCCCAGGGGCAGGCATGGGATATATACAGGTGATAACGACCGGGTTCTGCCTTAAATCCGGCTTCACCGCCAGGACCTGCGCTGCCGTCAGTTGTTATCCAGTTGCGAAAAGTGGATTCCATGCGCTTGAAGTCTCCGTCTTCGATTTCTTTTTGCAGCCAGTCCTGTTGCAGCTGACCTTTAATCATCATAGCCATGGTTGTTATTTCCTGTCGTTGGCAAGGGTATTAGCCGGTGGTAAATCGAGTAATAAGGTTGTCATCAGATATGTCCCCGTTGTTCATCCAGGCTAAGTTTAGCTACCCTATGCACAGAAAGGATCACCAGCGCTAACAGAGCATCGGTTACGCTTATGACATCTACCTCTATGGCTAGTGGTTTTAGTGATGCCTGAGCGCAGGAACCTATGGGCGAATGATCTGTAGCCTGGCAGTGTGATGATGTTTTCCACTTTATTCCCCTGAAGCTGGGGTGTTAATTTGATAGACTTTATTATGGATGAATAAAAAAGATAAAAAAGCGCAAATATTCGATGTTATTCATCGGATATTTGGAGGTGTTTCTGCTAATAGAAGACTGTTCAGGTATAAAGTGGGTGATTCCGGTTAGGTTTTCCATAATAAAAACCCTGTCCCCAGTTAATTCCAATATCTTTCAATATAGCTTCGGTTACCGGGTTTTCCACATATTCGGCCAGAGTAGTGATACCCAAAGATGAAGCCGTATCCTGAATGCCCTGGACTATGGCCCGCACTTTGGGTTCCATGATTCGCTGTATCAATAAGCCGTCAATTTTCAAAAAATCTATGGGCAGATCGGCCAGATAGTGGAAAGATGAAAAACCACTGCCAAAATCATCCAGTGCCAGCCGCAAACCAAAATCAGTAAATGGAGTCAACAGCTCGATGGCGGTGTCAATATCATCCAGTAGTTCTCGCTCTGTTATTTCGATGACCATGGGCTTTACATCACCTATATCATCTCCACATTGGTAACAACTGTTGTATGCAGATTCAATGATTTCTTCGACCAGATCTCGGTGGCAGAGCAGGTCAGCCGAAATATTTACAAAATGATCGATGCGGTGGTTACCGGACTTGATACCCGTTAGACAGTGGGAAAACGCCTGCAACAAAATCGCTTTATCGATTCGATGAAGTAACTGTAGCTGGTGTGCCGAGTCGATAAAGTCTTTGGCCGGTATCATTTCACCGGTCGCTGTTTTTAGCTGGGCGAGTACTTCTTCGGCAACAATTTCACCCGTCTGTAAATCGACGATGGGCTGGAAGGCTGGGACAATTCGGCCTTCGCATAGTGCGCTATCGAGCATGCTGCCGATATTGTAAATATGCTGCTGTACGGTATTGATGCTGACCACTCTGTCTCGTCCGCTGCGTTTGGCCTGGTAAAGGGCTGTATCTGCGGCGATGACCAATTTGTCGGTGCAATCGGCATCTTGTGGGAAGCTGGCAACACCAAAGCTGGCGGAAATATTCAAACTTTGTGGGCCCGCTTCTACCGGTTTGGAATTAATGTTTTTGCGGATGCGTTCTGCTATTTGCATAGCCTCACAATGGGGGGTATCGGGTATGGCACAAATAAATTCCTCACCGCCCCAGCGACCAAAGTAATCTTCACTGCGGAGTGTGTGGAAGGCGGTATCTGATACGAATTTTAGTACTTTGTCACCTTCGGTATGGCCAAGTCGATCATTCACCAGTTTGAATCGGTCAATATCAAATAGAATAATTGATAATGAGGTTTGTCTGCGTTTACTGCGTGCAATTTCCTTATCCAGAACTTCCTGTATACCTCTACGGTTCATAGCACCGGTCAACATGTCATGGCTGGCTAAATGTGACAGGTCATTCAGCAAGGTATTTTGTTGCAGGGCTTTATTAGCCAGATGGGTGAAACTGCTGAAAAAATCGGTACCGATATAATTAAAAAAATCAGCCATATCGGAATACAGTAATATCAGACAGGCGTTTTTCGAGTCCTGTTTAGCAACAGGTAAAGCCACCATGGATTTATACTTACGATGGCTGAAGTTGCTGGATTCCATAGGCAGGTTACAGGTTACCGGCGTCCAGTTTTCATTAGCCGAGTGGATGGCTTCCTGTTGTGCCGTGGATGTAATGGTGGTGTCCCTGGTTTCAGCAAAAATGAGGCTGCTATGACTGATGAAGTGGCTGGCACTGATTAAGGTATTGCAAATGGTATTGAGGATGGCTTGATAATCGGATGAATGTGAAATTTTCACAGAGGCATCAAGCAAGGCATGATTCAGTATATACCTTTCTTTCTCAAAATCGATTTCCCCATTTATGGCCTTCAACATCAAATATACCTATAACTGCGGCGAATGTTATGTGTGTCATTTTTATGGCCCATATCGATGAGCTTATTTATTCATCATACACATGGGGGATGCAGGGGGGAATACAGTAAGTGCTTGAATAATGTGCGTTAGTTCAGGTAATGAGGATTAATTTTGTTATGCTTTTCAAAAATATTTCAGTCTTTGTGTTTCTGTAATTCACTTAATTCAAGATTAAGTGCCTGAACCGAAAGCAGTATTTCCTGCAGGGAATAACCTAGTGAAGCCAGCATCAGCATAAGGCTCAGGCCAAATATAATTTTGCCAACCAATATAGTGCCTGCAAACAGGGCGAACATACAAAGGATACAAAGAAACAGACTGGCTACACCAAAACCCTGCATGTTTCGAATTATATGAACCCGGCGTCTAAGACTTGTGATCTGGCTCACCAATGTATCATTGGGGTTTTCTTTGTAAGCTGAATGCAGTGAGCGAATTCGCGAACTGATGGCATTAAAACGATTGGTATAAGCCACCAGTAATAAAGAGATCGCTGGGAACAGCAAGGCGGGGGTGGTGAGCGATATTTCCATAATTAGTTAACAAATGGCCGATCTTTAAACAACGCAGTATCAAGTATACATGAGTGAGCTGGCACAGATACTCATTACTGATATTCCCCCAACATTTTCTGGTAACTGGCAAAACGACCGGGGCTTATTTTGTTATGCTCTAGTGCCTGCTGAATGGCGCAGCCAGGTTCTGTCTTGTGGGCGCAGTTGGAAAATTTACATTGTCCAATATAAGGCCGCAATTCTTTAAACCCGTTTAGAATGTCTTCTGCAGAAATATTCCACAGACCAAAGTCCCTGACTCCCGGAGAGTCGATGAGTTTGCCGCCACAGGGTAGGTTGTAGAGGGTGGAACCGGTGGTGGTGTGAGTGCCTTCGCCGCTGGATTCAGATAACTCGCCA
>JBLYYN010000316.1:0-9005 GCA_048550535.1 Gammaproteobacteria bacterium | reverse complement strand
TAAGTCTGTTGCAACCAGGCTACCACCGATATTATTTGTAGTGCATTTTCGTCGAGAACACTTCCACATGCCTTGATAAGTACCAGATCGAGATCGGCAAAAGACAGATCAGTCTTGCGTGACAGGCGGATAAACCGGTTTATACGATCGAAGTAATCGTTGGAAGGGACAACATCAGTAACAGTGCCGTCAGTTGATACAGTACGCAAAAATATGCGTTCTTCTTCATTTTCATCAACATTAACGACGTTTATGACCAGATAAGCATTCACCGACGTTGACTGGTTAATGAAGAATCTTAGAGATACTCCAGCGTCTCTTTCCTCATCACTCAAGTTCTGAAAAAACAGTTCCGTTACCTGTAAAGCAGAAAGCTCGGCCGCTTTTCTGAACCGAGTAACCGATAACAAATCATCTAGCGTCTCATCAGCTTTCAGACCATAGTATTCTTTTAGCACGTCGGCATCGATCACAGGCGTGATAAATTCCTGATATTCTTCCGCACTAAGTCCAAGGCCTTCCCTGGCCTCTATATTCGTTTGCGGAGAAGCGGTGAACGACTTGTAAAACGTTACTGGGTCGGTTTTGAAATATTCGAGTATGTTGCTAATTTCGGTTTTGTAGCGATTAAATGGCAGATTAAATGGGAATTTAGCCGCATTCAGTGAACTATATGGATCTACACCTGCATTGATCGTTCTAACGCGGTTTTCCATGATCTGATTGACGATATCAAGATGTGGAATTTCCGTGATCGTATTTTCCGCGTTGAGTAGTATTTCAGAGATATCTTCCCTACGATCATCCACAACATCTTTTTCATCTATGGCATCATGATCATATTTCCAGTTTTTCAGGTCCATTATGTCGGTGAGATAGGCCCCCGGTGATAACACAGAACGGTACTCATCCGCAGATGAGTAATCCAGGTTTCCAAATAATTCTTCATAACTGGGTAATTTATTTTCTGACATATCCTTAACTCTCCCCGTTGAATCCTTTTCAGGTTTTTAATCGTTTAAGCAGCTTTTACCTGCTTTAATTGAATCGTGCAGAAGCCATATGCGGCTCACCGTTCTGTAATAGATTCATATACTGAATCAAAATAGCCGATCTCTTCGCTAAGGCATTTTTATATATTGCATCGGAAAGATCATCGTTATCGCTGAGCAAAACCGAACACTTTCCCATAAAATCCTTTCTTGTCATTGCAGCTATCTGCAAGGCCGAGTGAATCCCGGCCTGCATTAAGGACAGTGCAACGGCCTCATCATTCTCAGGAATTATTCTGATCAGCCGCTGTAAAGCCTTGATCTGAACTATGATTTCCGCCTGTTTTCTTTTGAGATTTTTGAAGTTAAGGGTATTGATGTTTTCTTCATCCTGCAAATTCATAAGCAGAAAATCAACACCCTTATTTTGATCTAGAAATTTAATCAAATGTTCAGTGTTTATAAAATCATCATTTTTTTCTTCAATAACCATGTTATTTATTCTCCTGTGAATGACTTATATATCCCTGTGCATATACCTTGTGTTAAATATTCGTGACTGTAGACCAGCCTGGTCAGACTAAATTAATTATATAAATCCATATCGATATCATTGCTCTGCAATTTAATGTTTGTTTTATGTTTAATCCCATAAAGGAAACGATTCCAACCAACACTAAACAAAACATTGGCATTATTTGGTCTATAAAATAGAAATAATTCTGGCAGGGAACTTAGCCGGCATAGTGCGGCAGATACTGGAGAGCGGTAGTTTGAGATAAATTCGAAATGATCAGGCTTGATTTTATCACATAGCAGCCCATTAGCACCTCTCGCCTGAGACAGTACTAAGTACAGTGCCTGATTAATGAGCGACTGATCATTATTCGGAACACTATTAACTGGTTTTCTGCTATAAGATGATAATGACCCGTCAATACTGGTTTGCGGCAATCCTGATTCTTCCGCATTGGGCCCCATCCCTCTGATCCCACGTTCTGGCATCTTGCCATTCCTTGAATTATGTTCTTATTTTAATAATTGGACTTTTTTACCATGATTTCTCAACAGAGTCCATATGGGATATTTTCCCAGCAGCGTAATTGACAAATATGATTACCAGGTCACTAGCAAGCTCGTAGTTACCATCATCAGCGGGCATACTGCCCCGAATACCAAAGAATATCCATTTATCATCAGGCACTATGAATTGATTCTGTTTCCATAGCTTCTTCAAATTATTTTCACTAAGTTTAAACATTTTTTACAGCCTCCGATATTTTATATCTAGGGAACCTCTGATGTGTTGTCATTTCGACCAAAGGGAGAAATCTTGCTGATGATAGCTGTATAAATATCAAGCATTTAAGATCCCTCCATTTAAGTCGGAATGACATGTTATGAATTAATCAGAGGCTCCCTAGTCCTTTTGTTAAAATATACCTCACTGCCGTCGCGCCCAGAAACTAAGGAGATCCCATCAACCATTGACGTCCCGCTTTAAGAGACTCTTTTAATACTGGAATGGTATTTTCACTACCGGCCATACAAATAACATTAGGAATACATTTCAAATCGAAGGCATGATCGGTCTCAGCAAACAGATGTAACTTCCCTGCAGAGCCACAATCGTATTTGCGCATATAGACACCAGCCGATAGATCACCGCCATCGTTCATGGCAGATCCATTGTCGAAATCAGTTGCCCCCATGCCACCCTCATAGGCATTACATAATCGAACCGATAACATGGATGGAACAACATTATCCGCAACCCCATGAATAATAAACACGGGTGGAGTTGCTGGATTGTGGCGTACCAGTCCAGGAAATGCATGCTGAGCCAGGGCGTCCATGTTGATTTTGTTTATTTCATCAACACCAAAGAAGCCCTTAACAGTCTTAATGCCATCAATATAACTCGCGTATCGCCCCCCTGGGACAGCGCCGGCAACAAAATCTTTCAGGTCTGCCGGTGGATAAAGTAATAAGGCACGACTCATGGGTACACTATGACGCTCAGGATGGGTCAATAACCATGTCGCCAAATGCGCACCGGCGGACTGCCCCATGAGTGCCACAGACCGGCCAGGTTCAGCACCAACAGTCTCGCCATTGCGCCACACCCACTTAAGGGCATCTTCCACATCGGATACCATATCCTGCCAGGATGCATTATTGCACTCTGCGTTGGCTTCCTTATTTCCAGTCAGCCGATAGAACGGTACAAACACAATGAATCCCTGCTCCGTATAATGTGAAATTGAGGATTCCAGTCCCGGGAACCCGGCCGTGCGCAGTTTCCAGCTACCGCCATGAATACTGACTAATGGCTGTAGATTTGTTGCGCTTATATCTTTTTTATAAACCCGCATCTCAAGCTTACAACTGCCATTACCGCGTGTAGAACCATCAGGCTTACGTATATTATTAATTGTTTTGTAGTTCACCCTTTTCATATACGGAACCGTATTATCCTTGATCGGTTCTATGGTCAGCTTCATTCTGGCTCCGAGAGGTATGGTCCACTTTTGGCTCGGTGAACTACCAATCGGTGTATCGTTTGGCTCCCATATTGCTGCGTTACCCAAAACGGTATTGGATTTATCCAGGGCTATAATTTCATTACAGAACACTTGATAGGCAGTGGGCATAAACGACACTGGATGGTTGCAACTTTTATTCGAAAAATAAGTTCGCTGATCATCAGCGTATACATCAGCGAGAGCACAGTCACCCTGCTCATTCTTAAAATAGACAGGCTTAAGTAGCATATTTTCCTGCAAAAGCTTCTCGGACCCCCGACATGCCGCGTAAGATGTCAGGTCCTGCTTAAGCTTTTCCTTGTCACCCTTCTGAAGATAAAGCAGTATTTCATCAGTGTTATCATAAAATACATCTTTTACCAGTTCCTCCAGGGTTTCGCAGCCAGTGAGCAGGAATAACAAGAGTGCAACAACAATTTTCACAGGGTGTCTCATCGTGTTTACCGTCCTTTGTATGATCCCAATGCTACAGCTTAACTATTGAATAATGCGTCTTTGTGCTATAAGAACAAAACGTATTTTTGATCACATTATGTGCACATGCAGGAGAATGACATCTCAGGCTACGATTTTTTGCCACTTATGTCACATAGTTTTATAATTTTTATATTTGGTCTATGATATAAATTCCCACCGAAAAACAAGTACAGTTAAGAGTAGCTGAAGTAGCTGCTTAAACAGTTAGTGCAACTTCCTATATTTTTAATCACATATACTTCCTTGTAGTCAAAATAAGTTGACGCTGGTGATATTTAGACTATTATATCTGGATATCCACATATTAAGATATCGCTATTAGCTATGGATGATTTTTTCAAAGTACTAGCCGATGAAACCAGGCTGCGCTGCCTTGCCATTATTCTTGAGCATAAAGAAGTCTGCGTCTGCGAGCTGGTCCATGCCTTAAGGCTTCCTCAGTCCAAGATTTCTCGCCATTTATCTATCATGAAGCTCAATAATATTGTTAGCCAACGGCGTCATGGGCAATGGGTGTTATATTCCATGCATCCTGAGCTAACTGCATTTAAAAAAAGCATCATTGCAACCACTGTTAAAGAACTAAGAATGAACAGTCGCTTTATAGAAGATAATAAAAAACTGTTACAGATGAGTGATCGTCCTGACATAGGAGATACTCATGTTTGATGGCCTGGCTAACTGGCTGGTGTTCGGTGTTTTACAACTCCCGGCTGGAACACGGCTAGCGGATAGTTTGCATTTCTTTGTTATGGATATAACAAAGATATTTTTTATGCTGGTCATTGTTATTTATTTGATGGGCCTGTTTCGCTCGTTTGTGTCAGCGGAAAAAGTCAGAACCTATGTACAGGGTAAATCGAAATTTATGGCCCGGGTACTGGCCATAGTACTGGGTGCCTTGACACCCTTTTGTTCCTGCTCGTCTGTGCCCTTATTCATTGGATTTGTAGAAGCCGGTATTCCACTGGGAGTAACTTTTTCATTTCTAATCGCCAGCCCCATGATTAATGAAATAGCAGTGGTGATGCTGTTCGGCATTGTAGGCGTCAAGATAACCCTGCTTTATATTTTATCAGGTATATTGGTGGCCTTTTTCGGCGGCATGCTGATGGAAAAGTTCAAACCAGACAAATGGGTGGAAGACTATGTCTGGAAAATCCGCATGGGCGAGGCACCCGTTATAGAACAGGACAACTCCTTTAATGCGCGCCATAGGTATGCACTGGGTGAAGTTAAAGAAATTGTAGGCCGTATCTGGAAATGGGTGATCATTGGTATTGGCGCAGGTGCAGCCTTTCATGGCTATTTTCCAGAGCAATGGGCATCGAGCCTGGTTAATGCCAATGAATTCCTGGTGGTTCCCATGGCGGTGATGTTAGGCGTTCCCCTTTATTCCAATGCGGTCGGGGTGATTCCCCTGGCCGAAGCCATGTTATTAAAAGGCGTGGCCATAGGTACCACACTGGCATTTATGATGAGTATTGCCGCCATTTCCTTGCCTGAAATACTGATTTTACGAAAAGTGATCAAATGGCAGGCATTGGCTATTTTCATCGGAATAATCACCTTATCGATTATTCTGGTGGGCTGGTTCTTTAATTTTATAATGTGAGGCGAATATGATTAATGTAAAAGTATTAGGTTCAGGTTGTGCCAACTGTAAACGAACTCAACAACTCATTGAAGATGTGACCAGTAAAAATGGCATTGAGATTCAGCTTGAAAAAGTAGAAGATATGGCCGAAATCATGGCTTATGGCATTATGTCGACACCTGGGGTGATTATCGATGGAAAAATTGCTCATGCCGGTGGCATCCCGGATAAGAAAACGATACTGTCATGGTTTAAATCATCCTGCTGTCCCGCTGATGATAATTGTTGTTAATACGAGCAGCCAACAATAGAAGCATAGCCATGCAATATTTTGAAAAGACCTATCACCCACCCGGCACCTCTCCTGGAACGCTGGTTGGCAGCAAGGAATCGAGCGCAGAACAATTCACTATCCAGCTCATGGATTACACGGCCACCGAGGTAGTAGAAAAAGAACTGCAATCCACCGATGAATGCCAGGCCTATATTGTTAAAGACAGCGTAACCTGGATTCATCTGCAAGGCCCGGTCCATGAAGATACCATTAAAGACATTGGCAACATATTCGATCTTAATCCCCTTGCCATGGAGGATGTACTAAACCAGGGCCAGCGCCCCAAGGCAGAAGAATACGATAATCTACTGTTCGTGATCATGGCCATGCCTGCCGAGAAAAATGAAACCATGGCAATTCAACAGGTTTCCCTGTTCCTCAGGGAGAATTACATCATTAGTTTTCATAGCGGAAGTCATGATCCATTTGAGCCGATTCGTAATCGTATACGCAAAATGGGCGGACGCATTCGCCAGCAAAAAGTAGACTACCTGCTCTACTCCATACTGGACCTTGTCATCGACCAGGCTTATCCAGTGCTGGAAGATTTTGGTGATGATATAGAAAACATCGAAGAAGAGCTATTAAACTCATCTACCAAAAAAAGCACACTGGCAGAGATTCATCGGATACGACGCGAATTGCTTCTGCTAAGGCGCAATTTATGGCCGCAACGGGAAGTCATCAATAATTTATTACGCAGTGAAAATACACTGATCAAACAGAGTACTTCGTTTTATCTTCGGGACTGTTATGACCATAGCATTCAAATTCTGGAGCTTATAGAAAACTATCGTGAAATGGCCTCCAGTTTGATTGATATTTATCTCTCGTCTTCCAGTCACCGTCTGAATGAAATCATGAGAGTACTCACCATGATCGCCACCATTTTTATTCCGCTGACTTTTGTAGTTGGCGTATATGGCATGAATTTCAGCCACCCAGACAGCCCCTGGGCCATGCCGGAACTGCACTGGTATTTTGGTTACCCTGTGGTGTGGGGAATCATGATTGCCATTGTTATCGGCATGGTGATTTACTTTAAACGGAAAAACTGGCTATAGGCCGACTCGATACAATCGATCTCACGAATTAATATTGTGAATGGGATCAAAAACCGAATTGAATTATTTCACACTCAGGTTCATTATTAATTCATGCCATAACAGGCTTACCAGGGACTGTCATTAATAATAAAGTGACTAAATGAACCATGAACACAAAACCCATACTCAGTACTAATCCACTCAATTACCTGAGCCATCACCTAAACAGGCTGGTTAAGAGACGCTTATGGTTAAAGGTCCTGATTGGAATGGTCCTGGGTATTGCGGCAGGGATGTTAATTGGCCCGACCACAGGCTGGCTCCATCCTGACACGGCAACGACTATAGGGAACTGGCTGGCATTACCCGGGCAGCTGTTCCTGACCCTGATCCAGATGATCGTGATGCCCTTAATCTTTGCCTCGGTGGTGCGCGGATTAACCGCCAGCGAAAGCTTTGATCAGTTACGCAAGATGGGTACCGGTGTGGTTGTCTATTTTGTTATTACCACTACCATTGCCATTATTATTGGAATAGCGGTTGCTAAAACCATAAACCCCGGAAACTATGTCGATGCTGCCAGTCTGAAACTAAGCGTTCAGGTAGCTACACCATCCACAGCCACTGCACAGGCAACCGCTCCCAGCTTGTCTGAGCTGCCACAAAAACTGGTCACCTTATTACCCAGCAATCCATTAACCTCCATGGTCGAAGGTCAAATGTTACAGGTAGTGATGTTTGCCATAATCATGGGTGTAGCACTGGTGATGATGAAACCGGCGCAATCAAAACCTTTGCTTGATTTAATGTCGTCGCTTCAGGAAGTATGTATGACCGTAGTGGGCTGGGCCATGCGACTGGCACCCATTGCTGTATTTGGCTTAATGGCACAAATTACCACCAAAATTGGATTGAACGCGATTCTGGGCATGGGTGTATATGTGGGCACTGTATTGCTGGGTTTATTGATACTTTTATCACTTTATCTCCTGCTCATCTACCTGATAGCCAGAGAGTCACCCATGCAGTTCCTGCGCGATACACGGGATGTGCTGTTGCTGGCCTTCTCCACTTCCAGTTCGGCTGCCGTCATGCCACTGTCCATTAAAACGGCGGAAGAAAAACTCAAGGTTCATCCCTCGGTTTCTCAATTTGTCATCCCACTGGGGGCCACCATCAATATGAATGGCACGGCTTTATATCAGGGCGTGGCCACCATATTTTTAGCCCAGGTATTCGGTGTGGACCTGGGCCTGAGCGCATTACTGCTGGTGATTGTCACTGCGGTGGGCGCATCCATTGGTTCACCAGGAACGCCGGGCGTTGGTATTGTCATTCTCGCCATGGTGCTGGAAACTGCCGGAATACCCACAGCGGGAATAGTACTCATTATGGGTGTAGACCGTATTCTGGATATGAGTCGAACCGCGGTCAATGTCTGCGGCGACCTGGTGGCCGCCAAGCTGATGAATCGATGGATGATCAGGACTGATATGCTAGAAGCGGCGACTCCAGAAACAGCAAGTTAATCGGTTTTAAAAAAACAAGCGCACAACACCTGACTCACAGATGTTGTGCACGCTCTAAATTAATTAAAATGAATTATTATAAAACTCAAAACTTTTCTATCAAGCAGATAAAGTTAAAACTTTATCGTTTCCGCACACCGTTGAACACATAACCCAGCAGAAAACCAATAATCAATACCGCCAGTATCATAATTACTCTCGACATTTCCAGCTTCCAGAATAGAAAACTAATACTTACCACTTCAGTATTCTGCAAGGTAAATATCACAACAAAAATAATACCGATGATTCCAAGCGAAATATGGATTTTTTTAGACGTACTATTATTGCTCATTTTAAATCCCCGCATTCTGTTTAGAAAAGTTACTAGTTTTAAGTTATAAGTCGTAAGTCATAAGTCATAAGTCATAAGTCATAAGTCATAAGTCATAAGTCATAAGTCATAAGTCATAAGTCATAAGTCATAAGTCATAAGTCATAAGTC